>NZ_JBFRFR010000043.1:0-79369 GCF_052114925.1 Bradyrhizobium sp. 2TAF36
GTTCCTTCTCGCTGCAGCCGCCCAGAACCTCCGGAAACTAGCCAAGCTGATCCCAGCGCCGCAGCCAAAACCGACCTAAGAGGCGGTCGGTTCGCGCTGCGAATTGCGGCCGTCTTGCTCGAAGACCGACTTCTTCAACGGAATCGGCCAGATGCAGACACACGCCAAAATGAGATCTATGATTGACATGATTTATAATTGCAATCTAGAGCATACTATGACGAAGACTTTGCTCTTCACCTTTGAACGTGCCGTAGCTGCATCAACGATGTTGTCTGTATTCTCTTGGGCCGCTTCGGCAATTGCTTGATGTTGGATGTGATCGAGGCCGCCGCGACGCCCGCAACGGCACGCCAATGGTGTCCTTCCGGCTATCGGAGGGCAGCAGAAGGGTTTCGCAAATTTCAGTTCGGTCAATGTCGGAAAGAAGATCGACATCCGGGTTAGAAGCCAAGCCGTAATGCAGACCGTAATTAGGGAGCCACAGGCGGCGTGGGGCAGATAATCGCTATAGGCCCGGACGAAGCTCACGCGCTTGCGAACCGGCTCGTCAACAACACCTCTCTCGAGGTGGAGACGTCCCCCTAACACGCCGCTCGCTCGACCGGACAAACGGGCACTGTGTCTGGCGCGGAATGTCCTAGCCATACAGCGCTGCTGATCATATCCGCTGCGGGTCAAAGCCAAAAAGCTCCAGACGAGCAATGACCCCCGCTGTGCGCATCGGAACGAATATTTAGCACCACCTTGAATTATCTAGGAGACCCATCCCGGTCGCGTCCACGGCCTTGCTGGCGATGCTGGCGGGATGCACTTGAAGTCGCTGACGCTGCCCGGCGCGGGTAGCCGTGCGCAGCGGCTTGCTCGGATCACACGGCTCCGGCCAGAAAGTCCATACCAGCCTTGGACAAACTATCGACGTGTGGTGCGATGGGTTAGTTTAGCGGCTAGTGGACAGCAATGAGGTACAGCAAAGCCGTCGTCAACAGTACAGCAAAGACCGTGTCGGCATTCGGAGGCATCTTTTAGTCTCCTCCGCTAGAGCCTCAGTGCGGCTTCTGCGGATGCTGGCTTTGCGGCCTTGCAGTCTGGCATCTTGTTTTGCCCCCGATCACTTTCATCTTCCCGCCGAAAGCAGACGTGCCGCTGCTCCTGCTACACGAGCCAGGTGAAATGGCAATGGTTACCGCGCGGATCTGAACTCGGGGCCGTCCAGCTGGCCCGCGGGATTCACCCGTGACCGATCCGCTCGAAGCGCTGGCAGGCTGCGCCGCGACGCTGACAATAGAGAATGCAAACACGGTGCTGCTGTAGATAGGATAGTATTCATCATGTGCATCGGCATTGTTCGGGCCGCCATTCAGATTTCGTCGGGGCGGCAGCACAGTGCTTCCTAGCGAGAGCAAATTCCCTCAGTGCGTGTTCGTCTTCTGCCAGTTTTCAAGGTCGATGCCGGCCTCGTTGCGCTGCTCTTTCTCCGGATTGCCCTTCCAAGGCTTCTCCGTCTGCTTATGCGTCGTCTGATCGGACTGTCTCCGGGGATCGTCTTTTGGTGTTTCTTGGCTCATGTTCTCTCCTCTGTACACAGCACAAGCTTTGAGCCCCACAGGCGTTCCTCAGGCCGGAACTAATCGCACCGCGTCTACTTGAATCCCGGTTCTGTGGCGTGGAGTTGTTATGCGTCAGTCTCGCTGGACACCCTCGGTCGTGCCGGTCAACCCGCCGACAGTCTATCTCGTCGCCGATGATTTCGGGCGCGCGGGCAGCGCCTGGCGTGAGACGGACCTGAAGACCGCCGACCTCGAGACGGTCATTCAGGATCTGATCGGCGGCGAGTATTGCAGGCCCATCAAGGTCGTTGCCTTCAATACGGAAGAGCGCTGGTCCGAAGACGTTTCCGAAGATGTTGCCCGCGAGATCCAGCATCGCTGCGATCTTCTACTCAGCGACGTGCCTTCTCACCTTCAAGAATTCGTCGATCGCCACGCGCCGCAGGACACGCGACAGTTCAGCATGCGACTCGTCTAGCCATGGCATTCCAGCGAAAAAAGCCGGAGGCGTTCGGCGTCAAGGCGCCCTTTCGGCAGGCGATGGGACCGGCAAGCCCGATGGCCCGCCTATCGCGGTTGGAGCCCATCCCCAGCAAGGAACGACTTCGGGTGTGTCCAGCGCCGCGTTCATCCCATCACTGATTTAAAAATCCGCCCCATTGTGAGGAACAGTCGTTTGCTGGTGCGTTGTGCATGTGCGCGATCTGGAGCGCTCGGCATAAACTGGGTTCGGCACTCGGCTATGGCATACACCCTGACAATTTTTCTTGAGGACGGCGGCTCTCTGCCGCATAAGTTGGAAGAAGCCACAAGCGACCATGCTGCAATTGCCGAAGCGCTGAAGATTGTCGAGGGAAGACTGGGCGACGGGGGCAATGACCCTTTCGTTGTACGGGAGGATGGCAAGGTCTTTTATAAGTCGGGCACGATGCCCGACGGGACTGAGCTGGAGTGGCGGGACCCGCCAACGCCGCGACAGGGCTAAGCAATTCCGCCCGCACCCCACCTCTTCGCCAGAAGGTCATAGTCATGTCGAATAGACGGTGGGTGATCTTCTTGCTGGTTTCCGTATTGATTGTTTGCTCGATCGTCGCGGGCGCTCGGTACTATCTAAGCAGGTGCCATGGCATGGACGCGTGCGCCGCCGCCGAGGCCGAAAGCCTCGAGCGAGTTAAGCCAACCGAGCCACAATAGTTCTTCGGCGGCAAGCGGAAGAGCCCGTCCTGCCGAGATCAGTACCAGTCGCGGTTATTTTGGAAGCATGCCTGCTTCTTGCGGTCCCAAACGAAATCACCGCCGCCGCAGGGTGGACGGGGGCGAGAGGTCGCTGGGCATTCGTTGCGAACCTTGGCTCCTGTGTCCCAGCCGTCAACCACGCATGCGCCACCGCTTGTCATGTGACAACCCTCGCCACAACCACCCGCCACTTGCGTGCCACCAATAAACGCGAGAGCCGCGGTCGCCACGAGCATTCCTTGTAGAATTCTCAGCACCATCAAACTCCTCGTAAGCAAATGACCTCGATCGCGAAGGACGAGATCATAGCTCCTGCCGTGCCCCTTTGCTCCCAGTATTTACGGCCGACGATCTTGCACTCCCGCTCCGGTCCGCGGAAGATGAGCCAACCGACAAGGGGCGCGAGCTTTACATTGTTTGCGCGTCGCGACGTCGATAGAGTGGATGGCTCCTAGTTACATGGCAGCGCAGGCGGCCCCGGAAGACCCGGTCTTTCCTGCGCATTGAGTGCTGCTGCCCCGGCGCAGCTCTGCCGGCGGACGTCGTTCTGCTGGTTCGTGATCGCCTTGTCAGCAGCACTAGTGCAAAATCAACTGGACCGTTGGGCTGCCGCGTATCGCGCCGGTGCCTTCGGCACCTAAAATCCGAAGCTCAGACGCGGGCGTGATAGCTAGGCTCTCCTGTGAAGAGGGGCCTCCCCCTTTTCGGATCCAGCCAATGCGTTCGGCCTCCACAATCAAATCGGGCCGCCAAGGGCAGTAGGCGCACTCGGCACTAAAGGACGTCCTCAACAAGCCCGCGCTCCTTGGCTTCCTGCGCTTCCAAGTACCAGTTCGACGGAGCCTTATGGAGAAGCTCTTCAAGCGTAACATCTGAGCCGACAATGAGATTCTGAAACCCTTCATTCTGGATGGCGATTGAGCATTCGATTTCGTTGAGCGTTGCTTTCACGGTTGCGATGCATGTCGTCAAGGGGCCGTCGAGAGTCAACTGTTTCGAAAGCTTCCGCTCATGAACCATGAGTCGCGTGCCGCGGGCGAGGTAGCGGTTCTTGCGCGCGAAAAAACTCATGAACGTGGTGCCCGCCGAGTAGATAGCTGCTTTCCCCAGAAAGATAAATCGACGCTCGGGCTCCATCTCGCTCGCGAACCTTATATCCTCGCCCATCATGCGGGCGACTTCAGGGTCCCCGCCGAGCGTCGAGAGTTCGGTGACGACCATCTCGGCATCAGAGGCCTGGTCGAACTGGGTCCTAAACTTCGTGTACATTTCATAGTCGACGACACCTGATAAAGCGATGGCAGGTGACTTGAAGGCTATTGCTTTAAGGCGTTCCAGTTTCATTGCTCGGACCTTTCAGTTCACTGTCGCTATGCAGAGAACATGCCGTCGCTCCCGCAATGGCTTTCGCCACCGGCTTTAACCTGCGTCGGCTCGACGCTCTTACTCACATAGGAACGGGCTCACGAGCCGTGGCTTGAATCATCAGGCCGGATTTGTAGCGTACTGGTGCATATCGGCCTGCACGGTTCCTGCCTCCGGATCCTCCTCAGCAGTTGCCCCGGAGGCAGGGGCGTGCTTTTGAGCGTGTTTCCAGCTCTGGGACCAAGCCGGATGAGCTTTTGGATGAGCCTAAACGGCAGCTTGAAGCCGAAGTCATCAAGCGCGAATTAAAATTGCCGGATACGCTTTAAGGCTCGCTCCAGCTAAGCCAGTGAACACACGAAGCGCGGTCCAAGTAACGAACGCGAGGGGCACGGAGAGGGCCGGGTGCCCTCTCCTCTTAGCTGTCTCTTACGCAGTTTGCTCGATCGCAGCCGGCATTTTTGCGATGGACATCAAAGAGCGTGCGACCTGATTGAGCAACTGGTCTGCGTTTTCTTCTTCGGCCAGCGATTTCGAGAGGAGGTTGACGATCTGACTGTGCCGCAGCTGTTGCGCTAAACCGCGCGCCGTCGCATAGCCGGCAATCTCGTAATGTTCGACGCGTTGGGCGGCTCCGATTAAGGCGAGATCAGCAGCCGCATCCTCCTTGTCCTCACCCTCAGCGATAACTTCCTGGCCTTCTTCAACAAGGCCGGCCATCCCTTTACAGGGCTTGGCGCGGGCGGGCTTGCCAAGTAATTCGAAGCACTCGTTGATACGTTCGACCTGCGTTTCGGTCTCGCTGAGATGAAGTTCAAATAGCTCGCGCAACTGATCGAACCGCGCGGCTTCGGCCATCTTCGGCAGAGCTTTAGTGAGCTGCTTTTCAGCATGTAGAATATCGCGCAGCTGATCGATCAAGAGGTCGCTGAGGCCGGCCTCATCGACAGGCGACGAGCTCTCAGCGACGATTGCTGTCGACCCAGTTTCGCCACCGGCTTGAATGGCCGGAGATTCCGTGAAGACCCAGTCGCTGCCCTCGTTCCAGGGACCGCGCGTGTCGATTTCGCCGTGATCTCCGCTGCCGGTCGAGTCGTTGAAAAACTGGTTGACGAGGCCTGGTGTGGGCGCAATGCGGCCAATGCTGAAGGCGGGCTTGTTCATGCTCTCCAAGGCGGCCGAGAACGCCTTCATATGTGTAATCTCGCGGGTCATCAGGAACTGAAGCGCATCCTTGGTCCCGGCATCGTCGCAGAAATTGATGAGGCGTTCATAGACGATCTTGGCCCGCGCCTCGGCGGCGATATTGCTACGCAGATCGACATCAAGTTCACCGGTGATCTTGAGGTAATCGGCCGTCCAGGCGTTGCCTTGGGAATTGAACAGATTGACCCCGCCGCCGCCCGCTATAGCGATCAACGGATCAGCCTCGGCTGCCTCACGGTCGAACTTGGCCGGCTTGAGATGCATGCGGGCAAGCGTACCAACCACCTCGAGGTGACTGAGCTCCTCGGTGCCGATATCCATCAGAAGATCCTTGCGGTCGGGATCCTCGCAGTTGATCCCCTGAATGGAATATTGCATGGCTGCAGCCAGCTCGCCATTGGCGCCGCCGAATTGTTCGAGCAGCATGTTGCCGAACCGCACGTCAGGCTCATCGACGCGGACGGTGAACATCAGCTTTTTGACATGGTGATACATAGTAGGCCTCGACAGTGTGAGAGATACCTCTCGAACCGGCGGTTAGATGCGTTGTTCCTAATAAGGTGGGGCGACGCGTCCGGTCTAATACTTCGTTTTGCGAAGGCAGCGCCGAGAGGCGTAACTCGAAGGGGCGACTCTTTAACATTTGCGAAGAAACTGGACGCTCGGCTAAGAATTCGCTTGCTCATAGTGCCGTTTCTTAGCATTTGGCGATATTTGCACATCATCCGTAGGGGACAGCTAGATGACCAATTTGGCAACTGCTCTCGTTACGAAACTGAAGATCTCGAACGATTTGAGCGACGACGATCTCCGAGCGATTGAGGCGCTGCCGATCCGACGGCGTGATCTCGAGTCACAGCAACGCATTGTCGCTGACGGAGACAGGCCCACCGACTGCTGCCTATTGTTCAGCGGCTTCGCCTACCGAGCCAAGACGATCGTCGATGGACGCCGCCAGCTATTGTCGCTCCACGTTCCCGGCGAAATCCCCGATATGCAGAGCTTGCACCTGCATGTGATGGATCACGACCTTGTAGCCATGTCCCCGTGCGTAATTGGCTTGATCTCACACGACGCTATCAAAGCCCTCGGTCGCGCAAGACCTGTTGTGGCGGACGCTTTTTGGCGCGAAACGCTCGTTGACGCCGCCATTTTTAGAG
Source organism: Bradyrhizobium sp. 2TAF36 (assembly GCF_052114925.1). Lineage (NCBI taxonomy): Bacteria > Pseudomonadati > Pseudomonadota > Alphaproteobacteria > Hyphomicrobiales > Nitrobacteraceae > Bradyrhizobium > Bradyrhizobium sp. 2TAF36. Next base: position 6,518 of record NZ_JBFRFR010000043.1, read on the forward strand.
AATGGATCGCTAACCTGGGCGGACGACCAGCAAATTCTCGCTTGGCTCATTTACTGATGGAAATCTACCGCCGGTTGGAAGCGATCGGTCAGGCGAGGAATGATGAGTTCGTGTTCCCAATTACCCAGGCTGATCTCGGCGATTGTTTGGGCCTTTCAGCGGTCCATGTGAATCGTGTCCTGCAGGAACTACGCCGGGAGGGTTTAGTCGAAGTACAGCGCGGCCGATTCCGCATTTTGCAGCGCGAGAAACTGGAGTCTTTTGGCGGCTTCGAAGACGGCTATCTGCACTTGAAGTCTACAAGTTAGCGATCGTCGTCGCCCGTATATCAATTCGGATTATGATCYCACCGTCGCGCCTTACTTCGAGCGTCCAGCATCCGCCGGGCTGGAGAGCGCTCTCGATGTCTCGGACGGTCAGAACCGCCTCGCGCCAAGCGGCCGTATCGTCCGGCAGATCGGTCCCTTCGTCATCTTCGAAGGGATGACCGTTTGCAATACTGAAGAAGTAGCGAGACATGATAAGCGAACGTGGTCGATCATCCCTCGTTCCTCGGCTTGCCAACGTCAGTGCTCAAGGAACTCGCGACTGGCTGCTCGGAATGGTGTGGGGAAAGATCTGGTCGGAGCGTGAGGCCCGATCGCAAGAATGATGAATTGTGGGCTTTGGGCTCGATAAGCATACGGGACACCGCTTTGGCCTTTCGCGGCCGGAGACGCGGGTAGTGTACAAAAGTGCACAGAGCCAAATCGCGGTTGGCGCTTTGTTTGGCGGAAAAGCAATGCAAGCTGTCTTTAACCGCTTTCCTTTACAATCGATTGGGAAATGGGGGACCGGTGATGGGAAAGTGCCAGGCGTGTTCAGAGGCATCCGAGCTGCCGTTTACGTTCAAGATGGCATTCCAACCGATCGTCGATGTGTCGCAGCACTCTATCTGGGGATATGAGGCGCTAGTGCGCGGCGCAAAAGGCGAAGGTGCACACAGCATCCTGAGCCAGCTCACGGAAAGCCAACTCTACCGCTTCGATCAGGCAGCGCGCGTGATGGCAATCGAAACGGCGGGAAAGTTGTTTGATGACCCCTCCGCACGGCTATCGATCAATTTTATGCCGAACGCAGTATATGAACCGAAGGCGTGCATTCAGAAGTCTCTTGCAGCAGCGCGACGAGCGGACTTCCCTGCGCGCAATTTGATGTTCGAATTCACCGAGAACGAACGTATGAATGATCCTGCGCATGTGGAGAACATTGTCGTCACCTACAAGAAACTCGGATTTTTGACCGCGCTCGATGATTTTGGAGCAGGGTATGCCGGCTTAAGTTTGCTCGCCCGTCTGCAGCCCGACTTGATCAAGATCGATATGGAGCTTCTCAGAAACATCCATGTCAGCCAAGCAAAGCAGGTGATTATAGCAGGCTTGGCGTCAATGGCACGCGATCTCAACATCATCGTGCTTGCGGAGGGCGTCGAAAGCGAAGCTGAATTGACGGTCCTTCGTGCTGCCGGCATCAAGCTATTTCAAGGCTATTATTTTGCCAAACCAGCGTTGATGTCATTGCCGCCCATCGACAACATGCCGAAGGCAGATAGTATGGTCGCGTAGGCACAGTGACATTTCGAATGTCGGGTACACAAATCGTTCCCGATTGCGTTATCGTCATAGTGCTTCCACATGTCCAATCAAGACAGCGCTGAAGCCGAGACTTCCGTTCCTGTTGTAAAGCGTTGCGGTGTTTCAGACCCAGCAAGCGTCGCTAGTCTAAGACATGCCACGGCTCTGCGCCAGCCGACGCAATGGGCCAACAGCGTAAGTTTCATTACGCTTCGTTGTCGTGGTTTCTCGGTGTGCCATCTGCGTAGAAGCACGCTTCTTGATTGTAGCCGCCTCATCAAGGACCGAGCAGGTGCCGCAGCGCTCTATCTCGGGAAAAGAGAAGGTGGGGAGTTGGGGTACATGGGCAATGTCGGGACCGACTGGTATCCCGCACGTGAGGCAAGATGCGTATGGCTCTCGACACTTGGTTAGCGGCGGAATTCGAATTCGCGACATCACGGGCGAAGGATTGATGCGCGCGAGCGCATCAAAAAGGTTTTCTAAGTCTTAACGATTGTTATATCGGCTTGCCGCTGAAAACCTTACTCTAAAACCATCGCATAGATCTTGGCACCCATCGGTGATGAGAACGCTAGTCGCGCTCCCGCCCTACTCAAGCGAGGAGGTACGCTATTGCTCAAACRACGTCGTATTAAGTTAGAAAAGTCGTTCGAAGAAAGTCTCGGCGAGGAGGCACTGCGGCTTCGCAGGCAGGCCGAGTCCTTGCCCCTAGGATTGGAGCGGGACCTCGTTCTTCGAAAGGCGCGTCAATGCGAGACCGGTTCTCACATGACCGACTGGCTGCGATCTGGCGGACTTCAGCCACCAGACTAGGAGTAAGCGATGACGAAAAAGCGCAGGCGCTTTAAGCAAACCGACTCCCTGGAAGCCAGACTTCAGCATTTTGCTCAAGACATGCGTCGTCAGGCTGAAAAGCTGCCCGACGACAAGGAGCGGAAGGCATTGCTGGAAAGAGCATCGAACGCGGATCAAGCAATCGACTTGGAGCGGCAGCTCCGTCATTAAGGTCCTCTCAGGGTGAGGAGCGGTCTGGCTCCTCTCTGACACAAACTAAGCCCTCGCTAGTCGGGGGCTTTTCTTTGGAACGTCGTACTCATCGAGGGCTTGGGACCTCATGACCGATGTGAAATGCTCAATATGCCAAGGTCTTGGTTGGGTCTGTGAAAATCACCCCGACAAAGCTTGGACCGAACATGATGGTGGATGCCCAGTGTGGAGCTGGGATGCCTTGTGAATGCAACAGGGCAAACGGTGAAGATACACCTGATGTGGAGGGCATCATCGAAGAGATCGAAGCGGCTCCTAAACGATTGCAGTGAGAGAGGCACACATGAAACATAAGATCGATGAAACCATCGCCACGCGAGCTTACGAGCTGTGGGAGAAGGCCGGTAAGGCGGAAGGACGGGACGAGGAGTTCTAGCGGCTCACCGAACAGGAGCTCATTAACGAGGACAAAAGCTCTCCCCGGCGCACGCCAGATACGCTTTAGACGAAGCGATAAACCGCCAGACTAACGATGATGTCGAAAGATGCGGGCCGTTATTTGTCCTTGCGTACGCTAATTAATTTCTTGCGCTATTCCGCGCGTAAGGCTGATGCCTTAACTAGGCACATCAGAACAGATTAGGACATTTGCAGGAACCAGCACGGCTTCAGTCCCACGAGGTAGGAACCTATCCAGAGACCCCGGCGCCATCACGCCCTCGGCCCGGCGCTGGGGTCTCGCGTGACTCATCGCTGAGGCTTTTAGGTTACTGCCTGTCCTTTCAAAGCTCGATAGGACTAGCGCTCGACACTCACGGGCCGATTGCAAAGGCCATCGGAGCATCAAATCACCTCGTCGATAAGGAGGTTCTTAAGCTCAAATCGTACAATTGTCGCCGACGTCTATCTCAAGCTTTCGAAGTTGCGTTGCCAACCAACCGCATGTCGGCATCGCGGACCGTCATCTCGCAGCGACTTTGTCAGCATTCCTTCGCGAGTCTAAGCGCTCGGGCCAGTCTATAGCCAAGGACGTGAGTTGGGTGGCAATCCGCGAAGATCGACCGGCCAGCGGCGCGATCGAGAGCGTCCAGCTGTCCGGGCATACCCGCGCTGATCGTTTGCTTCTACGATACTCTTGGAGGACCCGAACGAAATCTCGGTTCGGTGCAGGTTTTTGTCTTAGCTGTATTCATTCTCCGGCAATGAACCGGGCGGCGGCTTCAGTTCTTCAATCCCCGCCTCGATGATTGACAGTTCGTCCCGAACCGCTTCCGCCGCCTTGGCCGGATTGATGCCCGTGACGGCCTCGAGCTCAGCGAGTACGCGCCGGCGATGTGAGAGAAGATCTGACAGGGCGCGCCGGCTCTTCGCTTTCACGTAACCGGCGACGATTAACTCCATTGCTTTCGACATGCCAACTCCGAGCCCGCGCGGTTTTCCATCCCCAACGCAAAAAGGCCGCAGCGGGGGGCCGCTGCGGCCTCATTCTCAAAAAAATCCGGGTGAAAAACGATCTAAGTGAAATATGTTGCCAGCCCCGGTGAGCGGTAACCTACCGCAGCATTCACGCCGCGCAATGTCATCTATGTCACAGTCAAAAACGTATTTAACGCGGAACCGGTGAGGGAAGGCCGTCGAGGGCTGGCTGCCGGCGGGCCTTCAACCCCCAGCACCTAGCCGCGTACGTGCCCCACGGCCCTTCCCAAGTGGCTGACTAAATCCTGCTAATGAGAGGCTAAGATCTTTCGTTTGGGCGCGAGCCAATGCTTAGGTTCGTTGCTGCGGCGATCGTGCGGACCGACGTGGCACCGGCCGCAGCAGTGCCCCTAGGTCGCTTTTTGGTTGCTTGGCACAAGGTGCATGGACCCATGATTTGGGTCGTGGCACGATCTTGGCGTTTTGAGCGCCGCAATTCGTCTTGTTGGGCGGCCACTTTTGGACTGAGTCAGGCCGCCTCAGTTGTCGGCCTTCTCCTGATTGTCTCGAACTGCCTGCCTCAGCGTTTCGATGTTCAGCTTGGTGGCGCCCATGCGTGAGCGAGACTTGGCCCGGGTAATTTGCGGACAGTTCTTCAAACAGCTTCACGGCCCGACGCTGGCCCCGGCGTGACCGCTGTGAATGAGTGCAGTCAGACTTGATACGGCTTCCCGAACCCGCGTCGACGCGCGGGCGATCTTGTCGCAGATGATTTCAGCCAACTCGCCCATTTGAAAGCCCGTCTCGGCCTCTCGCGCCCCCCTGCGAAGGCCGCGTCCCGTACAGGGCCATGGGAAGCAATTCGGCCTCTTCGCACAGCAGTCGCGCGTGCTCGGCCATTCGCTCAGAGAACTGGGTCTGCTTGATCTGCGGCGATGGGGCTTCATCGGCTCACCTCCCCCGTGACGGCGGCGCCCCTAAACGAGGAACGCCGGATCCTCGGCTGCCCCCTCGATTTAAAAACTAATGTCCGCTTTGGAACTTAGAGACTCTGAGACGGGCGGCTCGTGCTGATGATGATGTTAATCATGGCGTGCATCGGCACTGGAGCGATCGGCTGATCATCGCCGCCATGGAGTGGCGAGTGCGTGGTTAGGCGCGCGCCTAGCGAACCTAGCACCTGGGATAGAGATTGAGGCGGCTCAGCGTCGGTCCGCCTCCGTGGTCACGGCCATCCCCCGGCGGAGCAATTCTCTGACCGCCTCCGCTTTGCTCGAGAGCCGTTGCGCGAACCAAAAGTCGTCGATCGCCCGCACCTCTTCTTGCGTCATATGGACTTGCAGACGGACTGTGCGAACACGTTCTCCCACGAGCACGAAACGCAGAACCAGACTTAAAGTTTCCGTTAGTCTATCGAACGGCAACAATCTGGGCACGATCCGATGCCCCCAGGTGGTCGCGTGTGTGTGCGCGCCTTAGTGCCGCCAGCCGTCCTTGTCGAACTCGATCCGACCTGTGGTCGCGCGCGCTTGGCTGGCCTCCTAGACAGCTGTCTAAGATATTTAAAGCCATCAAATGGCTATCGAGGTCCGGATCAAAGCGTTTTTATCATGGAAGTGAATTAGCGTTCAAGCTGCTCCTAAATAAAGGCCACCCGGTTGCGCTGCGATTGCTCGTTCTTGTGCAGATTACCGCTGCGCGATATACGAACCGTCTTGGAAAACCTGCAGCGCCCGCAAACGAAGGTGAGCTCCCGATAAGGGAAGCCGAAGCCTACAGGTACGTTCGCCGCCATAGGCCACGCGCTGCATTCGGAACAAGAAATCAGATATTCTTCCGGCGAATCTCTCATTTGCATCCTCAATTTGCCAGTTCGAAATACAAAAAGGCGGCTATTCGTCCGGGGCGAACTCGACCATCCCATTTCGAGTTACTTGGCGTATAACCGAAGTACACAGGCAGCCGGAGGGTGCGACAGTCAATGCATACGACGGTCACGGCGTGCTATCGTGCGCCATATCCCGGCCACGGCGGACAACACAGCTCGCAGGGCCATAATCACCAGAGTGATCTGCAGCCAGATCATCCCCCCGATTTCCCGGAGGATGAATTCGATGCGTGGCCCCCACGCTGATGGAATTGTATCCCCGATCGACTCGATAAAGTGCTGAAGCAAGCGCTGCGCGCCTGTGAGGAGTTCAGGCTTCTGATAGAAGGACCCCACCAATAGGGCCCAGCCAAGAATGACCGTGAAGAAGCGGAATGACTGGACCCGGGTGTGGTAACGCCAGCCTGGGCGGTCGTCAGTGGAGTGGACCATTGCCTAAAAGTCCAGGTTGCGGATGGTAAGCAGAAGCAACGGTCCGGGCCTTCGGGTGCCCGATTCGTTAGCCTGGGCGCGGTAGTCAATCAGACGTTTGTGCGGTGCCCATTGTCTTGCGCCGCACCCGGAGGGCGCCGCGTCTGCTTTCGCACCAAGCTTGCGTTCGCCCCAGCTCCTTTGCAATTAGTAGCCAGGTGGCCCCAGACGCCCGCATATCCCAAAGCTTAGCCTCGTCATGAGCCGACCAGGGTTTAAGCCGGTAGGCGAAGGCTCGCCTGTCGTAAACGGCATCACATCCTCATTCGCTCGACGTATCAGCTTCTCGATAGTTGGCGACGGGCCCCGTACAATGGAGGTTCAGCAACGAGGCTGATCATACGGCTCGAAGCCGCTGAGCCTGGCCAGAAATTGAAAACGTCCTTCTTCCTTGAATGCGGATTTGATAGCAGTTGTTCCTAAAACATCGCCAGCGGGCTCCGCTTCATCGCGGGGCCAGCGCGGGTTCAATGATATTAGATAGCGGCGGCTTGCGCCTTACTCTGACGGTTTCGCGCGAGCTGCTGCGAGATGCTTTGCGCCACGCGCTGTTGTTCGCCCCTCGCGCCACGACTTCTCCGTCCAACTCAAGAACAAGCCTGCACGCCATGAGCCGCCGGATGCTGCGGACCGAAATTGATGGTGAAGTTTAGTATGTCAGGAGACCGTTCTTGCATTTGTATTCCGGGGCGGCAACGTCTCACGCACGCTCGATAACAATTACGGCTTCTGCGGGTCATCGCGACGCTGCGCAGCCGCAGTATTGCGATCAAGCTGAGCCCGCTCGCTACGGCGTAAGCGGCCCGTCTTCATCACGCCATAGAGAATCGCGCCCCCGAGCACAAATGCGCCGATAAACCACCCCCATAAAAGCGTGGCCGAGGTATCACCCAGCAACATGCCGACACCGCTATTGCCCATTGGATTCTCCTAAGGATTGAAACCGACCAATCGCGTCGGATTGACGATGTTCCTATCCGCATTTGGCAGTACAAACCCCTTCAACTTAGGTGACCAATTCTGGCGCCCGCCCGGGGTATGCTCCTAAACAATCGGCTGTCATGTGTCCGACCAACTTTCCTCGCGTAGAACGCGCAGATATCGTTGCCGACTCCACTGGAGGGGTAACGGGAGGGTCATCGACGGACCCGGCGGATGTCTTAAGCAATTTTGTGATAGGTTGGCTGCCCGTGAAATTAACCCTTGGAGTTTGACCCGATATCGCCTGTCGGTCCTCAACGCGAGCTCGGCTACAGCGCGGCGCGACCGGCAGCAATAAGTCCATCCCAGGTTTGGGACCGACCGCTGGCACAGATGATAATCCTTTCGGCGGCGACCATAATACCCGTGACCCGGACCATAGGCATGACGTGGCGTGTAATATCCAGGGTCGTAGCCCAAGGGCCGTGAGCGCAATAGGTCATGCCGGGTCCGTTGGTGACACCCGCAGGACAATCAGCGCTCTGTAGAGTTGCTCTGCCCAAGGCACCCGCCGCGACCCGAACGGCTGCCCGGCAACTATGTCCAGCAGCGCACCTAGAGCCTTTAGGAACGCTTCTTCTACCGTCAGGTTGGTTCGGTACTCTCACTGGACTGAGGCATTCATGCGTTTCATCCCGACCATCGCTCACGGGATCGCGGACTACATCGTCGGCCTCATCGCGCTCGGGGCCGCGGTCATCGGCTATAGCCTTCTCACTGACTATGAGCTCGGCTTGATAAGGGTGCTCAGGCTCCATCTTCATCTTCTTTTGGATGGCCTGTTCGGCGCCGCTATGTTGGTGGTTCCGACGCTTCTGCACGTTCCTTTGCGAGACAGCGCGCTCGTTTATGTAATTGGCGCCCTGTCCATCTTCCTCTCTTTCACCACAAAGATCCGGGCGCAGGGCACTGCGTCAGAAGCAGCAGTGTAGGAGAATTTATGAAAGCACTCTGTTGGCACGGCAAAGGGGACATTCGCTGCGACAACGTTCCCGACTCGAAGATTGAAGACGGGCGAGACGCCATTATCAAGATGACAGCGTGCGCGATCTGCGGGTCGGACCTCCATCTGATGGACGGTTACATTCCTTTCATGGAAAAAGGCGACGTGCTCGGCCACGAATTTATGGGTGAGGTCGTGGAGGTCGGAGCCGACAACAAGAAGCTGAAAGTCGGCGACCGTGTCGTCGTCCCGTTCACCATTTGCTGCGGCGAATGCGAGCAATGCCGCAAGGGCAATTGGTCGGTTTGCGAGCGCACAAACCGTACGGCGGACAATGCGACCAAGGCTTTTGGCTACCCGACTGCGGGCCTGTTCGGCTATTCGCATCTCACTGGAGCGTACGCGGGCGGCCAGGCGGAATACGTCCGCGTACCCTATGCGGACGTCTCCCCGATCGTGATCCCGAACGGGATGAGCGACGAGCAAGCGCTCTTCCTCGGCGACATCTTTCCGACCGGTTGGATGGCCGCCGATAATTGCGAGATCGAGCCAGCCGACATCGTTGCGATCTGGGGCTGCGGACCTGTGGGGCAATTCTGTATCAAGAGCGCTTTGATGCTCGGCGCCGCACGCGTCATCGCAATCGACAACGTTCCGGAGCGTCTGGCGCTGGCTAGGCTGTCGGGAGCCGAGGCCCTGGACTACGACGGCGTGGACGAGACCATCCTAGATAAGCTGAAGGAGATGACCGGTGGTCACGGTCCCGACAAGTGCATCGACGCCGTCGGCGCGGAATCGCACGCTACCGCCTCGTTCGACGCCGTCCTCGACAAGGCGAAGGCCGCGGTGCTGCTTGGCACCGACCGCCCCCACGTGCTGCGGGCGGCCATCATGGCGTGCCGGCCGGGCGGCATCGTCTCGGTGCCAGGCGTCTACGGCGGCTTTCTCGATAAGATTCCCTTCGGTGCGGCCATGAACAAAGGGCTGACTATCCGTACCGGGCAGACCCACGTGAACCGGTACGCGCTCGATCTGCTGCGCCGGATCGAGGAGGGCCAGATCGATCCGAGCTACATCATCACCCATCGCGCCAAGCTTCAGGATGGGCCGGGCCTTTACGAAACCTTCCGGGACAAGAAGGACGGTTGCATCAAGGTAGTCCTCACTCCTTGAACCGTCGGTCCCAAAAATAGGAGAGGTCAATGCCCGACAAACCGATCAATGGCCGCGAACCGAATTTCTCTGAAGAGGATCTGCAGCGCGAGAAATTAGGACCTCGCGGAGTCCCTGGCAAAGAAAGCCCGACGAAGATGACCCCGCAGCGGAAGAAAAAGACGCCGAAAGACGTCGATCCGGGCCACACCGCGTAGTGGTCGCAGCGCAGATAAATGAATGGATGTGGTCCATACTTGGGACGCGCCTAGTCGTCGGGCGCGTCCCCTAGCCACAATGCACTGCGCGCGGAGCTCACTGGAAGAAATCTAACCCTCGAAAGAAGGCAGGTCAGAATCGAAAAGCCTATCCACAAGAAAGGGGCCGGCCCTTTCCCAATCTGGGCGACAATATCCGGGCCGGTCGCGAGAAAACCGCCAATACGAAACCATCGCAAAGAAGGCAATGGGAAAGGCGAGGACACGTTGCACGAACAACTGGGCATCACAAGCAAGCATAGAAGTCATGGCCCGCAGGTAACGCCGCACGGAGTTGTCTTCAATCTCTGGGCGCCCTCGGCCAACTCGGTTGAATTGCTTGAAGAAGGATTGAAGCCCCAGCCAATGCCAAAAAGCGCGGATGGTTGGCATCAGTTTTTCAGTGCGCTTGCACAGGTCGGCAGCCGTTACCAATTCCGCGTCAACGGCGACCTTGTAGTCCCTGATCCCGCGTCGTGCTTTCAACCCGATGATGTGGCTGCGCCCAGCGAAGTGATCGACACGAATGCCTTGCGCGATACCATTCTGTATCCGGGCCGCCCATGGGCCGAGGCCGTGATCTATGAGCTTCATGTCGGCACCTTCTCGGAAGAAGGCACCTACGGTGGCGTCGAGAGGAAGCTCGACTACCTGCGCGATCTCGGGATTACCGCCATTGAACTCATGCCGCTCAATGACGTGCCCGGGCGGCATAACTGGGGTTATGACGGCGTGCTGCTAAACGCGCCAAACGCGCGCTACGGAAGGCCGGAGGAGCTGAAGCGCTTGCTTCGCGCAGCACATAAACGGGATATGATGGTTTATCTCGATGTCGTCTACAATCATTTCGGGCCGCAACTGAATTTTTTGCATAGTTACGCGGAAAGTTTTTTCACCGACCGTCATACGACGGGCTGGGGTCCGGCCGTCAATCTCCAAGGCAAAGACGGCGCGTTCGTTCGGCAATTTCTGATCGAGAATGCCATGCTATGGCTTCGGGACTATGGCTTCGATGGCTTACGTTTCGATGCCGTTCATGCGTTGCAAGATGATTCTACCAAGCACTTTCTCGTTGAACTGGCAGAGACCGTTCGTAGTCAGTTGATTGGCCGGCAAGTCCACCTGATGCTCGAAAATGAAGCCAATCAGGCTCATCTGCTCGAGCGAAGAAGTGGCCGGGCAAAACTCTACGATGCGCAGTGGGGCGATGACTTCCACAATGCCCTGCATGTCCTGTTGACCGGCGAAGACGAGGGCTATTACCGAGCATTTGCCGATAAGCCGCTTGTGCATCTTGCCCGGGCGCTTACGGAAGGCTTCGCCTACCAGGGGGAGGTGTTTCCGCTACACGATAAGCCGCGCGGCGAGCCTAGTGCGCATCTCCCGCCGGAAGCCACCATCTTCTTCGCCCAGAACCACGACCAGGTCGGTAATCGTGCGTTGGGTGAGCGCCTGACCCAGCTTGTCAGCCCGGAGCAGCTTAAACAGGCCATGGTCCTGCTGCTTCTCAGCCCGCATATTCCGATGCTGTTCATGGGCGAGGAAGCGGCAGCCGAGACGCCCTTTCTCTTTTTTGCCGATTGGCAAGGGGAGGCCGCTGATCTCACACGCGAAGGACGGCGAAAGGAATTCGCGCATTTCAAATCGTTTTCGACATCGGAGATGCGTGCTCGGATTCCGGATCCCTGCGACGAAGCGACGTTCAAAGCCTCCAAACTGAACTGGGGGACCCTTGAAAGCGCACCACTCAGTCAGGAACTCCACGCCCTCACCAAAGAGGTGCTGGCGATCCGCCAAGAGACAATCGTGCCGCGTATCAAGGAGGGCTTCACGAAGGCGAAAGTCGAGCTTTTGGAATCGCATGATGGGCAGTCTGGGGGCCTGAATGTTCATTGGGAAACAGCGAAGGGTGAGGTGTTGCAAATCGTTGCCAACTTCTCACGCCAAGCTATCCTGCGACCGTCGCTGATCGAAGGCGAGACGCTTTGGGGCACGGAGACGGCGAGCGGCCACCTCTATCTGCATCCGGCCGACATTATTGTTCGCCTGCAACCTACCCTTTGAGATGCCGCCAGATGTTGATTCACCTGGAGCTTCTCACTGCCTCGCCACTGCAAGGTCCTGTTTAGCGGCAGACCCATTTCCCCACGGCACTTGGAGGGGCCCCTTGAATGATTGCGTCGATCCATCAAACGAGAACCCGTTCTTGTCTTCAGCGGGGGYGGCCCGGCCGGACTCACGGCCGCCACCTATCTTACCCGGTATCGACGATCGGTTGCCGTTTCTGCTGGTGAAAGTCGCGCTGCCTGATCCCGAAGAGCCATAATTATCTGGTTTTTCCTTCCGGTGTCTCCGGCGACGATCTTCACGAACGGCTTCGGGACCCGCGCAGCCTGCCGAGGGCCCTTATATCTACGTTCGGGATCTCCACATCGATTCCCTCAAGAGGAAGACGCGGATTTCCGTTAGTTCACTAGACAAGCCAGTGACCGCTGCCAGAACACTCAGATCACCGGCGGGGCCGCCCCTCATTCCTGCGACGCTGGTCGAAATATCCACTCACGCCACATCGACAGTAGCGCTGCCATGATGACTGGGCCGACGAACAATCCAATAAGGCCGAACGCTGCCAACCCGCCGAAGATTCCGACGAACGCCATCACAAACGGGAGCCTTGCGGCACCGCTGACCAGCGTCGGCCACACGAAATGATCGCCTGCGAGCATCACGATCGTACCCCAAACGAACACGGCAGCCGCAGCGTATCCGCTGCCACCCGTCGAAACCGTTACAATCGCCGCCACGGTAAAGGCCAGCCACGCTCCGAACGGAATCATCGCGAATGCGGTCGTAAGGACCAGGAAGGTCAAAGCGTTCGGCACACCGGCCACAAAGTACATGAGGCCGATCGCGATGCCCTCGCCGACTGCGACGAGCACAGTTCCGTTAACGGTCGCTCGCGTCGCATCGACCATTTTCTCGACAAGGCCCTCTCCTGCTTCGCCGAAAAGACGATCGCAGGTCTCCAGCACGCGGCTGGCGACTGCGCGCCCATTCCGCAGCAGAGCAAACAGAGCCAGAAGTGAGAAAAACAGGAGAAATAGACGGTGGATCAACTGGCCGCCGAGTGTCGTGAACAGATCCGACACATTGTCGGCATTCAGTGTCTTCAGCCAAGCAGTCGCAGCCTTTGGGTCCGACAGATTGGCTCGCCACCAATGCTGGGTACTTTCGGCTGCGATGGGCAAGCGGGCGACCCAATCCGGCACGTCGATCCCGCCTTCGCGCGCCTGTTTGAACCATTCGAGGAGCAGTTCGCTCTGCTGGGCGATCGTATACACTCCCAGCGAGATGGGCGTGACGAGGATCAGCGCAACGAGCACGGTGAAAACGATCGCGGCCGCCGGAGAGGGCCCCCCATGAATCGCGTCGCGAACTTCAAATATAGCGGCCACAAAGCGACAGCGAGAATAGTCGCCCATATCAATGAAGGCAGAAAGCTGGATGCCGTCCACAAACCAAGCGCCACCAGCACAAGCGCGAACGCGACCCGCCCGTTCGTGCGCGCGCCCGGGCCGAGAGGGAGCGGTCCGTTCGCAGCCCGCGCTGTCGCGTCACGGCTCTCGGTCTTAGATCGCTTTGCGCTTGCTTTTGCCGTATCAGTCATGGCCTCCGCGCTGGCCCTCTTCGCTAACGCGAAATCGTCGTGGATCGGTCGATCGAAACCGGTTCAGCGCTCGACGAATGCGGACTACCGGGACTTTGCCCACCGTAGCCGAGTTGTCTACGGTGTTTGCTGCCAAGGCTGCGGCTTCGGCCTCCAGATTTGAGGTTGCGCCGGCATCCTTCCCGCTAACTTCGCCCGTTGCGCCCATATCAAGTCCTGCTCCGATTGCCCGATGTACAAACCTGGCCTAAGAGCTAGTGTCCGTACCCGGAACTCACTTTCTCTTGCGAGTGTAACGCCGAAAACTTCACTCTACGGGACAGCGTCGCTCCAGCCCTCTCCGTCACCTACGTGGGCCCGAAACCAACTAGTTTCGACGGTTAGGTGGTGCCAAGCAACCAACCGTTTCATGAAAATAGCCGCCCTTGGGGCGGCTATTGGGTTTGCCTATTTACGGCTTTTGTTCATATCCTCCGCCATTTCGAGATGATGCTGAAGCGCCGGCAGCGTCTTGCCCGCCCAATCCTTCAACTTCGGATCGTCCCCGCCCTTGGCATAGCGCTCGAAAAGCGACGTCGCGTCCTTGTGGGCGCTGACTTGCATCGGATCGTACTCCGACGCGAAATCATCGGGCTTCGCATCCTTCAGCTTGTCGAGCTTTTTTTGCGATGAATCGTCGAGAGCAGTCGGGAGCGCGGCCTTCATATCGCCGGAGACCAGGGCCTTTAGTTCGGAGCTCGTCTTGGTGTGATCGGTGATCATCTGGCCTGCGAAGGTCTTCTCGGTCGGATTTCCCTTCTGCTGCGCAATCTTGGCGGCTTCGATCTCGAGCATGTCGCTCATCGCCGCTTCCTTGATGAAATCCTCGGTCTTGGGCGCGATGCCGAGGGCGGAATTGATCCCGGTCTTTTCGCCGGCCGACTGGCCGAGCGCGGTGCTTGACAGGAAGACGGCGCCGAGTGCGGCGACGGCAAGCGTGCGTTTCATGATCGACTCCTATGCTGCTTCGGCATTTACGGCCGTATCGGCCAATTTGCTGAGTGCGTCATCGGTCTTCTTCTCTTCAGCCAGCGTCTGGTCCAAGAGCTTCACCGCGTCCTTCATGCCGAGTTTAGCCGCCCAGGTCTTGAGCGTGCCGTACCTCGAAATTTCGTAGTGCTCGACGGCCTGTGCGGCGGCGAGCAACCCCGCGTCGAGCGCGGGCTCGCCCTCGTATTCATCCATGATCTCGGTGCCCTCATCGAGAATGCCTTCGATCGCGTCGCATTTCTTGCCGCGCGCAGGCTTGCCAAGCAGTTCGAAGATCTGCTCAAGCCGCTCAATCTGACCTTCGGTCTCGTCGTGATGCTTTTCAAAAGCCGCGCGAAGCTGGTCGGAGTCGGCTGCCTTCGCCATCTTCGGCAGCGCCTTGTAGATCTGCTTTTCGGCGTAATAAATGTCCTTAAGGGTATCCAGAAACAGCGCGTTCAAATCCTTGGTAGCCATGATGTCCTCTCACTGCTTAAATTTGGTACCCAACAACACGAACTCGTGAGTATGGTTCCTTGCGAGGTAGTTTTGTGCGAGGCAAACCGACACAGCGCTAGTCTGCAGTTAGTCGATCAGCAGCACGGTGGTGGCATCCTGTCGGAGGTCGCCGGTTTCGAGGTCGTAGTCCGCTTCGCGCAATCCTAAAGCAACGTCGAGATGAGGTGTACTTGTCGAGATTGGGCGCGCGCGGATTTTGACGTGCCAGATCGCGGTGCTTCACGAACGGATCGGAAAGCGCATCCCCTTCGATGCCGTGCCCCGCGATCAAATTGATCGACCTACACGATGTCTTGCTAGATCGAATGCTTGGCATCAGCGCGGGTTGCGACGACCTTGCTTTCAAACTTCTTTCGATGAGAATCACGCGATCCGCCCCCCGGACGGCTTTCTCCGCCTGGAGGCCCCCCGGCGAGGTGACTTCAATTCGATCCAGACGGCGCGTGGTCGCTCGCTTCACGCTCGCCGCGCACGTTCCGATCGACGCTGGCGGCTTTCAGTCGGGGGCGATCGCGGACTGAGGAGCAGGTGGTCGAGCCTAAGGCCAGCGTCTCGAGGCCGGCGGTTTCTGAGATAGCTCCAGAAGGTGTACATCCGATCGCCCGGATGCAAAGCCCGCAGCGCGTCCGTCCAGCCGGCCAACAGCTTCGCCTAGGCCGCGCGGGGCGCCGGCTGCAACAGCGCGTTGTCCTTGAAAGATCGCGTCGCGTAGATGTCGAAGTCGGTGGGCACGACGTTGTAGTCGCCGGCGAGGACGGCGGGGACGTCCTGCGCCAGCAATTTGCTCGCGTGGTCGTCAAGCCGATCGAACCAGGCGAACTTGAACTCAAATTTGGGACGGGACTGCGGGTTGCCGTTGACTAGATAGAGCGAGGCGATCGCGACACCCTCGACGGCGGCTTCGATGTACCTGCTCTGCTTGTCGTCGACATCACCAGGCAGCGCGTCGCGGACGAGGACCGGTTCACGTATCCGGGCGGGGATCGCGACGCCGTTCCAGGACCGCTCGCCCTACCCGGCCTTGTGAATCGCATCGGCGGGGAAATCGGCCTGCGCGCATTGTAGCTCCTGCAGGTACACGACGTCCGGAGCGGGTGATCAAGCGCTTCACAACCAATCCGTTTGAGCAGTTCCAGCGCTGCCGAAGCCTAACARCAGGTTCGGTAAGAGAGCGCGCAAATCTCGCGCGACCGCGAAGCATCCGGCATCATGGGAGTACGGTCTCCCCCTGCCCGCCGACGACAACCAGCAGAATAAGGAACCTCTGCCACAATTTTCCGTCTCGAAGCGTCGCCTCCTTCTTCACATCAGCGATGCGACCGCTGAACCCCTTCCAGCGGAGTTCCATTGTGACAGATTGATGAACCCAGAGGACGGATGCGCGTTGGAAGGACCCAGCTTTTTGGATCCTTCGGAGCTCTGCATCGATGGCCGCGAGATTTCGACCACTTCGGCAAAGCGTCGGCGAACCGCGTCTGCCCGTGACCATTCGGCCCACGACGGCGGACGTCGAAATCGCGCGCACCATCGCGCGTAGAACCAGTGAGCCCTCGGAGGAAATCGCTCGCGCGCTGACCTGGGGCGCCGACGAAAAGGTGCTTCTAGCTCTGACGGCCATCGGCTGGCTCGCCTCGCGGGGCGCCGACGAGGCTCTTCGGCGGGCCGCCAACCACGCCGTGCTTGTGGCGGCCACGGCATCGTTGCTTCCCCACGGAATGAAGCTGGTCTTTGACCAGGTCCGTCCGGATCGCAGGACGGTGGTGGGCCATCTTCATGGGATCTCGTTTTCTGGCAAGCGCGAGGATGCCTTTCCCTCCGGCCATGCGCTGCACATGGGAGCGCTGGCGTCTGCGGCCGGCACTCTACCGGTGGGGCCTCGTCGCGCGGTGCGCGCACTCGCGGTCTGCCTGTCGCTGACACGTGTGGTGGTTCTGGCGCACTGGGCAAGCGATGTAGTCGCCGGATTCGCCATCGGCATTGCCTTGGAGCGCTTCCTCCGCACCTGGTCCGGGTTCCCCCAAGGAAACGCTCGTGCCGATCCGGGCTCGGAGAAACCTAAAGGGCCCCAAAGGCGATCGAAAGACAGGAGCGCAGCCGGATGACGGAGTACGTCGTTCGTTTTTTGGTGGGCGGCATCGTCGTGTCGGCGTTCTCGATGCTCGGAGACATTCTGCGCCCGAAGAGCTTCGCAGGCTTGTTCGGAGCGGCACCATCCGTCGCCTTGGCGACGTTAGGCATCGCCATCTATATGCATGGCGCCGAGTACGCCGCCCGGCAGACGCTGGCCATGTCCGCGGGGACCGTCGCCCTCGCCGCCTACGGCGGGACCGTCTGCCATCTGCTTATGCGCGCACGGCTTCGGGTCGCCATCACGACGATCATTGCGGTCGTCGTCTGGTTGGTCGTCTCGTTCGGCCTACTGGCTGTCGGAGGGCTGACATGAGCCCGGTCAGCTTGTCGCCATCATCGCTCAAAGAAGGCCGACCGTACGAATACGTGGTACGGTTTGCGCTGGGAGGAGCCGCCACCGTCTTCACAGGCTTCATGAGCAGCCGATACGGTGCGTCCGTCGGAGGCCTGTTCCTGGCATTTCCTGCAATATTCTGCGCAAGCGCAACCCTGATCGAGAAACACGAAATTAGGCACAAACGCGAGGTGGGACTGGATGGCCGCCGCCGGGGCGCACAAGCGGCCGCACTGGAGTGTGCCGGCACCGTGCTAGGCGCCGTCGGCATGCTGGCGTTCGCGCTCACGTTTTCGCTGACCGTTAAGCACAGCGTTCCCACCGCGTTCATCGCGGCATCGCTTGCCTGGGCGGTCGTCTCGATCACGGGCTGGTGTATCCGCCGCAAGATGCGGACGGTTCGTAGATTTCGGGGATCCCAGAAATTGCTCTCGTGGAAGCCGTCCGGCCCGGAGGGAGGCGCTTCGCGCTGATTCAGCCATTCGTCGGAAGCCGACCGCTAACAGCGCGTGCATCGGCAGTCGTATGGAGATATTCAGGCCGTCAGGCTCCCAATGGTACTCGATCGCGCCGCCGAACTGACTCGACTGTCCGCCTGGTCAACGTACCGCCGAAGCCCGTCCTGGCTGGGGCGGACGGCGTGGATTGCCTCGCTCCCTCCACTCGAGGTCGAAGCGCTTCGGAAACTGCCCAGGAGACAAGGAGCTTTCCGTCCGGGTGCCCAGGGCCCCGTGCTTAGCGGCATTTGTCGCCAATTCGTGAAGGATGAGCGCAACCCCAGTTATCGCTTTCGGAGAAATCGACACGTCAGGCCCGGTGAGGCAGAAATTTTTGGAGCCTGGCTGCGCGTATGGCTCGAGGATGTCGGCTACCAAGCGTCCCAAAGGTACCGCGGTCGGTTCGACCGGTTCCGATTCCGACAGTCTGGGTTGGACGAGCTCATGAGCCTTTGTCAGGGTCTGCAGCCGCCCGCGCACGGCCGTCGAGTATTCCTCCATGCTGGTGACCGAACGGGCGCTCATCACCAATAGCGAGTCCGCCAATGCGAAGACGTTCTTCACGCGGTGGTTCAATTCACGGAGAAGGAGGCCGCGCTGCGCCTCGGCACGCTCTCGGGCCTGCTCGTGGATGCTGCGTTCGATCGCGATCGCGGTGGTGCGTGTCACCATGCCGATCGTTTCCAGATCGCGCTCCGTGGGCTCCTTCGGTTGGCGATAGTAGTTCGCGAACGTCCCGAGCAGGCGACCGTCCGCCGCTCGTATCGGCATCGACCAGCATGCGCGCAGTCCGTGGCGCAGCGCTAGGTCGCGAAAGTCGGCCCAGAGAGGGCGGTCGCGATGTCGGCGGCGATGACCGGATTTCCCGTAGTGGCGGCCGTGCCGCACGACCCCACCCCGTATCCGACGGCAATGCCGTCGATGGGCGCGTAGTAGTCGGCAGGCACATCAGGATGATGTCGCGCATGACCGCGTCGCGCGCCGTCTCACGCGAAAGAATACGCTCTTGCCGATAAGTTCCAACGGCGGAGCCTGACATCGCAAAGTGGCCGTAGCGGGCTATCTGCCGTCCGATGAGAGGGTCTACAAAGGTTCTCGGCGGTCAGAGCCTGCTGCGACGATACGCGAGGCCGTTGTATTCGCCGCATTCGCCTTCGGGATCGATCGCAGCCGCCCATCACGCGCCGGCGGGCGCTTTCGACAGCGACAACACCGCGGCGACGATTTCCGATTGAAGATTCCCGCAGTGACAGGCTGCCCGCCACCGGCGGCTTCCACCGGGGAGAAGCCCGTCGCGTAGATGACGAGTTGCCCGGGATGTTGTTCTCGGCAACGTTTCCCCGACTTTCGCATTCCGGAAAGGTGAGCGTTCCCGCCGCTATCCGCAGAGAGATCAGCACATCCAACCATGCCGATAACGGCGATCGCCATGACACTCGGACGAACCCACGTCGCGCAGTTCTGGCGCAGATTTCCCGCCAAACCTCAACAGGGTTCGACCGGTCCAGCGGCTGACAGTATCCATCGCGATCAATCATTGGATACGTGGACAGAAAAAGCGAGCGCGGGGCCGACTACTCGCGCTTGGTAATAGGTCGGATCCTGTGGGGATCCTCGTCGGACGCCCGGTAATCAGTCCGGGCCCGAAGAACGCCGAGCAGCTTATGTTTAGTCGGCTCCACGATGGGGCTTTGGCCGGCATCGGCGGGCTAATTACTCGAACATCATGCCGCCGATGCCGGTCCAAAGTTTAGCGCAGAAGCATGATCAGGATGATGAGTGGGATCGGAATTCCGACGAGCCAGAGCAGGATGGGCATGTTTTCTCTCCTTAGTTGCGAGCGAGCGATGTTTGGGCGATCGTGGCACGGTTTTTTCGCCCCCAGGTGCCGTCGCGAAGTCCRCCGCCTTCCATTGCGGCGAGCGTTGCCGAGAACGCGCCGATGAACAGCGAAAGCGTCAGCCAGATCGCCGTCTGCATCGCCGCCTTGCGGGCGCTGTCCAGGTCGGCCTTGACCTGGATCACCACGTCGTTCACGCGCTTCTCGGCGTCGGCCTGACTTAAGCCCGTCCGGGCGGCAACGACCTTGGCCACATAGGTTCGGTCTGCCGGGTTGACGTCGTTTCCGCTTCGGAAATCCGAGGCCAGCAGACGTAGCAGTTCCGGACGAGGATCGGAGGCGTTTTGTCCCTGAGCGTTCGGATCGTTGGGGCGCAGCAGCGTGTCCACGTACCCTTCCATCGGTCCCGAGGCCGCCGACGTCGCCGCAGCCTGGGTCGCGCCACCGAGCGCGCCGCCGATCAGCGAACTCGCGGGAGACGCCAGAAGCATAGCCCCGAGCACAGAGGCGACCGCCCAGGCGAGAAACCCATGGGCCGTGTCCCGGAACTGCACTTCGGTGGAATGGACGCCGACCCATTTCGTCCGAAGACGGCCGGCGAGGTAGCCGCCGATGGACGACGAGAGCATCGCCATCACGATGAAAAACAGCCCAGTACCAATCTTGAAGGTAGTCGCCGAGACGCCCGAATTACCCCAGGGCGAGACGACGGCAAAGCCCATCCCGACACCAAACGAGATCAGGACCAGCGTAATCGAAAGCGACGCTGCAGCACCTGCGAGCACTGCTGCCCAAGACACCCCGGCTATCGACAGTTCGGACGCTTCTTGCTGCGTGTTTATTGCTTCGGACATGTTAACCGCCTCCGATGTTTCGTGCCCAAGAAATGCGCAAGAACTGCGGAAGTTCCGTGGATGAAACTCGGAGATGAAGTACGGTTAAAAGTGTGGCGGGCGGTAGCGCCCATCAGCGTCTCGGGAGGCGGATCGTAACGTCGTCCCCCCGGTCCCTAGAAAGACGGCGACCGTGCCGCCGTGCGCTTCGGCGCTCAACCGCGTGTTGTAAGGCCGAACCCGAGATGAGGATGTCGTCCAAGACCTTCGACTTGGCCGCGGGTCCTCGACCGGAAGATTGTGCTCTCGGCCGCGCCCGAGATCGAAGAGCCTAGATTATGGATGCTGATCTCGACGAACTCCGGATACTTGCCGTCGATCGTAGTGGTGATGGGGGCGGAGGCGTCCCCGTACTGGATGGCGTTGCCGAAGAACAGACAGCGCCTGACCCCAGCGATCGGCGTCCCAACCCCCATTAGGATCGCCTTCGCGCGTAACGCCATTTGAGATCCAAGCGAAGCAAGGCTGCTCCTCGGCTCGGACACGAGGTGATCTTTAGGCGGTCGCGGCGCACCATGCACTTATTCGCGAAGACATTTAGCCGCCGGAAGCGGCCGACGACAGCCGCGACCAGTCCATCGACGCAGGCGGATCCGAGACGTCGGCAATCTGAACCATGACCTGGGTCGGCCGGCGCCTCTTGGCCACCTTATCGAGTGAGGCTTTGTCGCGGTCGTTCATCGCCACTTTCGCGCCCTCCGCGACGACGCGTGCAACCATCAAGAAACTGCGGCGCACGACGGCCGAAAACTAGCTTGTCACGCAACACAAATCCAGCCGATGGCAAGAGTAAGGACTTTTCGCTCTTGGCGCGCCGTCGCTTCCCCAAATACTGGAAGCTGACCCGTGACAAGGATGACCTCTACCTCGCTGTAGAACCCTGTCGGTCATGCGACAATCTCGTGCTGCTCTCCGACCCTCGCAACGGTCGTCGCGACGGTTTGTCCTAGTTCCCGCCCGATCCAGCTTTTCAGGAACGATGTTCGGGACGATCGCTTGGTGGACAAACCCCGAAACAAGGATTGGACCAATGGATTTGATCGGCAAAAAGATCGCCATTCTCGCCACGAACGGCTTCGAGCAGGCCGAACTGGAAGTTCCGCTGGAACGGTTGAAGAAGGCTGGCGCAACGGTCGACGTGATCTCGCTCGCCGCAGGCGAGATCAGGGGCTGGGACAAGAAAGATTGGGGTCGGCCCGTGAAAGTCGACAAGACACTCGACGAAGCACGGCCGCCAACTACAACGCGATCGTTTTGCCCGGTGGGCAGATCAATCCGGATCTCCTGCGAGCCGAACCCAAGGCGCTGAAGTTCATCAGTGATATATTCGACGCAAAGAAAGTCGTGGCGGCTATCTGCCATGCTCCTTGGCTTTTGATCGAAACAGGGATCGCGAAAGGTCGCAATATGACCTCCTTCAAGTCAATCAAGACGGACGTCGCGAACGCCGGTGCCAAGTGGGAAGATGCGGAGGTCGTCGTCGATCAGGGCGTTATCATTTCCCGCAACCCGGGCGATCTTGAGGCCTTCTGCGCGAAGATCGTGGAAGAGGTCAAGGAAGGTCGACACGCCCAGCGCAGCGCGGCCTGACGACGATGTAGAGCGCCAAATTATCGGGCGAGGCCGGCTCGGAGACCCGCGTCGCGATCCTCGAATCAGGCGAGGAAGCATTCGCGACGCTCACGAAATTCGCCAACGACGCCGGCATCACGGCGGCATCTCTCACGGCCATCGGCGCCTTCGAAAGCGCGACCGTCGGCTGGTTCGACTTCGAGAAGAAGACCTACAAAAAAATCGAAGTCGCGGAGCAGTGCGAGGTGTTGAGCACGATCGGCGATATCGCGGTCGGTGACGATGGAAAGGCCAGCCTCCATGTGCATGTTGTCCTGGGTCTTGCCGACGGCTCGACGCGCGGCGGGCATCTTCTCGAAGGAAAGGTTCGGCCGACGCTCGAGGTCGTCATCACGGACACGCCAGCACGGCTCAAACGCAAGAAAAAGCCGGATCTCGGTATAGCGCTGATCGACCTTGCGACAGCAAGAACATGAAGCGTTGACGTGGCGATCCGGACGGCTGGCCTCCACCGCTTAAGCATTGTTTGCGACACGACCTAGGCTATTCTGGTCTAAAGCCTCGCGTCTTTTGGTGGAGATGGTGGTTCCGACTTGATCGAGTACCAGATCTGGTCGTCCTACATCAGCGCGATAGGGTGCACGCTCGCTGTTGGGCTTTCTATCAGACCACGGGCTCTTCAGTCTCTCTTGCCGAAGAGCCCGTCGACAACCTGTCTTGCCGTGTCGCCGATGACACGGCCGGCTCCTCTGTCTCCCTTAGCCATCGCAGCCATAAAGGAGCGGGCCTCCTTGAACGTGACGTGCGGTGGAAGCGGGGCCACCTCGGGATCTGTCTTCACCTCCAGGACGACAGGGCGATCACTCGAAAGTGCCTCCTGCCAAGCGGATGCGAGGCGGCCAGGAGAATCAACGAAGATCCCCCTAAGCCCGAGCATTTCGCCGAACTTCGCGTACGCGAAGTCGGGGATATCCTGTGAAGCTTCGAATCTTGGGTTTCCCTCCATAACTCGCTGCTCCCAAGTGACTTCGTTGAGGTCCTGGTTGTTGAATACACATACGATCCATCGCGGATCCGCCCAACGCTTCCAGTACTTCTGGACCGTGATGAGTTCAGCCATGTTGTTCATTTGCATTGCTCCATCGCCCACAAGCGCGATGACTGGCCGGTCCGGGTGCGCGAACTTGGCCCCAATGGCATACGGAACTGCTGCGCCCATCGACGCCAAGCCTCCCGAAAGCGATGCGGCTTGGCCCTGCTGCACCCGAAAATCGCGGGCATACCAGTTGGCGCAGGATCCGCTGTCACTGGTCACAATGGCGTTGGCAGGCAGCAAGGGCGACATTTCCCAGACAACGCGTTGCGGATTGACCGGATTGGCCTTCGCATTGGCACGACCTTCCAACTTCTTCCACCACTCCGATATGTTGGTCTCGATCGTCTTCGCCCATTCCCGATCCTCCTTGCGTTGGATTAGGGGCAGGAGCGCCTTGAGGGTCGCAGCGGCGTCGCCGTGAAGGCCGACGTCGACGGGATACCGCAGCGATAGCATCGAAGCTTTAATGTCGATCTGGACAGCGCGCGCGGCCCCGTCTTTGGGTAAAAACTCCGACCAGGGAAAGGCCGTTCCGACCATCAAGAGCGTATCGCAGCCTTGCATAAGATCCCAGCTTGGCTCGGTCCCGAGCAGACCGATAGCTCCGGTGACGAAAGGCAAGTCGTCTGGCAACACATCCTTACCCAGCAATGCCTTCGCAATGCCTGCTCCGAGCAAGGTCGCCATTTCGATGAGCTGAGGAGCGGCGCCGCGCGCGCCCGCGCCGACCAGAATAGCTATCTTCTTGCCAGCATTCAGGACCTCGGCCGCCTTCGATAGGTCCGCATCCTCTGGAATGACCTTGGGCTTGGAATAGCCAACTCCAGACCGCGTAAACCCGTGAGCCACCGCGGGCTCTTCGTATTCCTCGTCCTGAATATCTTTCGGCAAGATAATGACGGAAGGTGTGTTGTCGGCTTTAGCGATCCGGATGCTGCGGTCAAGAAGGTGCCGCACTTGGGCAGGGGAAGCGGCTTCCTGCACGAAGCCAGCGACGTCCGCAAACATCCGGTCTAAGTTAAGTTCCTGTTGGTAACTGGCACCTCGAACGGTTGCCTCAGCCTGCCCGCAGATTGCCAGAACCGGGGCATGGTCCAGTTTGCCATCGTACAACCCCGTGATGAGATGAGTTGCTCCCGGGCCGCCGGTCGACAAGCACACCCCTAATTCACCGGTGAACTTGGCGTGCGCGACCGCCATAAAGGCGGCCATCTCCTCGTGTCGCACCTGGATAAATTCAATGTTGTCGGCGCGCTGCAGCGCGCCGATCACACCATTGATGCCGTCGCCCGGATAACCGTAGATCCGACGCACGCCCCACGCGTGGAGCCGTTCGACCACAAAATCGCCGACCTTCATGCTCAAGCCTCCGAAACAGCAGGGAGCGAGGCACTTTTTTCGATCAAGCCTTGTTCCTTGAGATCACTCCAGAAATCCGAAGGGATCTTGGCCTGGAGCGAATTCCAGTCTTCCTGGATCTGATGAGCGCTCCTTGCCCCCACCACCAGAGCGACCGCGACGTCGGCCGCCGCCGAAAACTGAAGTGCGGCAGTTCGGAGGTCTACGCCGTAAAGAGAGGCGACCATCCTGAGCTTCTCGCGCTTCTCGATGACAGCAGGGGGAATTTTGAAATTCTCTTTTCCGTAGTTGTAGCGTGGACTCCCTGAGATGAAGCCGGCGTTGAGAGAGGAGCCAATGACAAGCGAGACTTTCTTCTTGCGCACAACCGGGAAAAGCTCGTTCACCGCACTTGCGTGATCGATCAACGAATACTGGCGGGCGCACAGGCAGACGTCAGGATCCGCATCTTCCATGACTTTGAGTATGGGGAGCGGGGTATTCACGCCAATGCCCCAAGCGCGGATGATACCTTCATCACGCATTTTCGAGAGAGCCGGAAACGCTCCTTTACGGGCGATTTCGTACTGTTCTTCCCAACCGTTCGGAAAAAAGGCGAAGTCCGGCGAGATGTCGTGTACGAACGCTACGTCCAAGCTGTCGACGCCGAGGCGCTGCAGGCTGTCCTCGATCGAACGGCGCACACCGTCGGCGGTGTAATCAAAAATGATATCGTTCGGCGAGTCTGACAGCGGATAGATATCCGCATGCTTGTTGCTCTTTGACGCCTTGAAAAGCTTCCCGACCTTCGAGGAGAGCACATAGTCTTCGCGCTTCTGGTTGTGCAGAAAATGACCGAAGCGACGCTCGGAAAGTCCAAACCCATACCAAGGCGCCACGTCGAAATATCTAACGCCCATCGCCCATGCGCCTTCAAGGGTTGCCTCGGCTTCCTTATCGGTATGTTTGTTGAACTCGTTGCCGAGAGAGACGCCACCAAGGCCGAATCGGAATTCCGGTTTGAAGATCTGTCGCGCGCGGTCATTCATAGAGAATCCTCAACATTTGTTGGGAATTGAACGACGGGCGCGAAAGCCGGTTCCTAGACGTAAAATCACAGGAGCTTGGCTTTCGGCACTGAAGGGACGGCCAGTGACCGTCACGGAACCGGTCATTTCTTGGAGACTTTTCACTTCGAGACGGCCATAGCGTTCCGCGAGTGGCGAGGACCCATACGATGGACAAATCGCTGATCGGCGATAAGGGCGAGCGGAATCTCCATGCAGACGGTGGTTTCGTCCGTGTCCGCGGCGCCCGCGAGCACAATCTGAAGGACGTTTCGCTCGAGATACCCCGAAATGCGCTCGTGGTGTTCACGGGCGTGTCCGGATCCGGAAAGTCGTCGCTCGCCTTTGGGACCTTGTATGCAGAGGCCCAGCGGCGCTACCTGGAATCGGTCTCACCGTACGCCCGCCGCCTTTTCCACCAAATGGCAGTGCCCGAGGTCGACTTGATCGAGGGGCTTMCCCCCGCGGTGGCTTTGCAGCAGCAGCGAGGCTCGCCGACGACCAGGTCATCGGTCGGCAGCGTGACGACCCTGTCCAATCTGCTGCGAATGCTATACTCGCGCGCCGGCGACTATCCGAAGCACCAAGCGTTGCTGTATGCGGAGTCGTTCTCGCCCAACACGCCCGAGGGCGCTTGTCCGAACTGTCATGGCATCGGCCGCGTCCATGCGGTCGACGAACATTCACTCGTTCCCGACGACACGTTGACCATCCGCGAGCGGGCTATAGCCGCGTGGCCAAGCGCGTGGCAAGGCCAGAACTTGCGCGATATTCTCGTTACCCTCGGCTACGACGTCGACAGGCCGTGGCGCGAATTGCCGAAGAAAGATCGGGACTGGATCCTGTTTACCGACGAGCAGCCGACCGTGCCGGTCTACGCGGGCTATACGCCTGCCGAGACGAGACGAGCACTGAAGCGGAAAGAGGAGCCGAGCTATCAAGGTACCTTCACAGGGGCGCGCAAATACGTGCTGCAGACGTTCGCCACGACGCAAAGCGCTATGATGAAACGGCGGGTGGCGCAATTCTTGTCGAGCTCGAATTGCCCTGTTTGCAAGGGGAAGCGACTCAAACCCGAACCGCTGTCCGTCACATTCGCCGGAATGGATATTGCTGAGATCTCTCGACTTCCGCTGAACCAACTTCAGTCGTTGCTCGGCCGGCACCTCGACAAGAGAAGCAAGCAATTCGCCAACCATCCCGAGAAGGCTCTCGTGGTGCAGCGGATAACGGAGGACATGTCGGCGCGTCTTGAGGTGCTGCTTGATCTCGGTCTTGGCTATTTGACGCCTGAACGCAGCACTCCGACACTGTCGCCCGGCGAACTGCAGCGCCTTCGATTGGCGACGCAAGTCCGGTCTAATCTATTTGGTGTGGTCTATGTGCTGGATGAGCCCTCGGCGGGACTGCACCCGGCGGACACAGAAGCCTTGTTGCGCGCCCTCGACCGTCTGAAGTCGGCCGGCAATTCGCTGTTTGTCGTCGAGCACGAGCTCGACGTGGTGCGGCACGCCGATTGGATCGTCGACGTCGGCCCTGACGCAGGCGCGCAGGGAGGGCGTATTATGTACAGCGGCCCCTTGGCCGGCCTGAAGGACGTAAAAGCGTCTCGGACGCGACCTTATCTCTTTAGCCAGCACGAAACGGCAGTGCGGCCTCCAAGAAGTCCCAACGGCTGGCTTAGGCTTCGCGGTGTCACGCGCAACAATCTTGATCGCCTCGACGCGGAAATTCCGCTCGGCGTGTTTACGAGCGTCACGGGGATTTCGGGATCGGGCAAGTCGAGCCTCATTAGTCAGTTTCTTGTTGATGCCGTTGGCGACGAACTGGGTAAGCGCAAAGAGCCGGTCGAAGCGGATGACGGCCTCGAGGTTGCGGTAGAGACATTAGGCGGAGAGATTGCGGGAGGCCTCGACGAAATCAAGCGATTGGTCGTGGTCGATCAAAAGCCGATCGGCCGGACGCCGAGGTCGAATCTTGCGACCTACACCGGCCTGCTGGATCATGTCCGCACGCTCTTCGCCGAGACCAAACAGGCCCGTGCACGGCGCTACGATGCCGGCAGATTCTCCTTCAACGTGGCGAAAGGGCGTTGCGAGACTTGTCAGGGAGAGGGTTTTGTGTGCGTCGAACTCCTCTTTCTGCCGAGCGTGTACGCGCCCTGTCCGACATGCAAAGGCGCACGCTATAACGCCAAAACGCTGGAGATAAAGGTCCGGGAAAAATCGATCGCGGATGTACTGGCGATGACCGTTGACGAAGCGTTCGAATTTTTCCGAGACGACAATCTACTAGCCCGGTCTTTGGGCGTCCTTCGTGAGGTCGGTCTGGGCTATATCCGGCTCGGGCAGTCGGCGACCGAACTGTCAGGAGGAGAGGCGCAGCGGGTCAAGCTCGCCACCGAGCTGCAACGGGCGCAACGCGGGCAGACGCTCTATGTTTTGGATGAACCCACGACGGGGCTTCATCCGCAGGACGTCATTAAATTGATGGGGCAACTGCACGGCCTCGTCCAGGCCGGCAACACGGTTGTTGTGGTCGAGCATGACATGACGGTGGCCGCTGCCAGCGACTGGATCATCGATATCGGGCCCGGAGCCGGCGACGAAGGCGGTCGAATAGTCGCTTCGGGGACGCCGGCGCGGGTTGCAAAAGAGCCGCTGAGCAGGACGGCGCGGTATCTTGCGACAGTCCTTTGAGGTCAAAGGACGCTGTTGATCGGCGCCATGAAGCACAAGCGATCCAAGGAAAAAGAAGGCTTCAAGACCCATCTTTCTCTCCATTCGATTATCTAGGCCGCGCGTCGCTTTCTGGTCTTGGCCGCCTTCTTGGCGGACTTCGAACGCTCCGACGCCGGCCGCTTGGCCGATGCCGCGCCTCCCAATCGACCACCCTTCCGGGACGGCGAGTGATCTTCCTTAGTGCTACGACCCGAGCCGCTCTTCTTCCCGCCGTGGGTTTCTTTATTGACGGTCGCCCAGGCGCGCCGCTCGGCTTCCTTCTCGGGAACCCCGCGATGCTCATACCCTTCTTCAATGTGCTCGGCCTGCCTTTTCTGCTTGTTCGTGTAACTTGATTTGTCGCCACGAGGCATCTCGTTGCTCCCGTCGATTGAAAAATATTCGTTTTAAGACTGGAAAGGGGCCGCCAGTTCCTAGCTCGAGATGTCATTCAACGCGGGAGCGATACCGGCTCCAAGCATGCACGCGACGACGCGGTCCCGCTGCTCACCATTTATTGCGATGAGAACAACGATGGCGTGTCGTCCTGTCAGGCGGACTTTTTGATCGCCTCCGAGAGAGCTGCGCGAGCCACCTCGGTCAATCCGGACAACGTCTTGTTTCCTTGCACGGCGCTGTCGAGCAGCTTTTGTGCGATCTCCCGTCTGATGTCGTGATCGCCCCCATGAGGGAGGGATCGACAAGCTTCCTCGAGGGCGACATCGAGATTGGCCATCGTCCGGTCGTCTATCGCTTTCATGGTTCGTCGTTGCTCCGGGTCGGCGGCTGCGGTTCGCTCGAATGGGACCATTCGTCCATATGGGACGCGATATCTGCCGGGCGGACCTTTTTGAGCATCTCTTCGCGATCGGTGCCGGGCGGAAGATTCGATGCCTTCTTGAGGGCTTCCTCGGCGAAATTGGCGAGCCGGTCTTTGAGGGAAATTGATTGCTTGAAACGACGCCGTTTCGACATGGCGCAGCTTGCTCCTGGGGCGGGACCACAACAGTGTTCTCGTCGCCGATAGTTGCCTCGGGCCGCTCAGCGACGGACCAAATTTAAGGCCCGGCTGTCGGAGGTGCCAACAGGAAAAACGGCCTAAGCGCCTTCACAATTTCTGGAACCAAACACGTTACGGCGCCGCAAAAGATCTTCCTTTTTGGCCGCTTGCCCCTCAATGCCCTGGCAGGCACTCGGGGCAAGTGTCGCCGATCGATCCCAGCACGTCGCCGACCTCCGCGACGGCTTCCTCCGGCGAGAAGCCGGGCGGAGGATCCTGGCTGGCGATGTCGAAGGCGCGATCACGGGCATGAGGATCGGCGCGGTCCCGCGCCCAGCCGTGCTCTTCGCATTCGTGAATAGCGCCGGCCTCCTGCAACACGGCGAGTGCCCAGCCGCGGAGCGTTCGGGTCGCTGGTCGTCGTTCCTTGGTCAGCATCGGTTCTGGCCTCTCCCTAAGCGAATCCTTGTGATCCTCGATTCGTTCCGGACCGCCACATGAGATTGTGATTTCGGATCCGGCACGGCCTCAGAAACTCAACCGTTCCGCCGATCGCGCGCGAGTCCCGGCAATCGGCCTATCTGCACTGGATTTGAGACCTATCGGCAGCCGGGAGGAACATGCCCGCCTTAGACTGGTTTCCTTCCCATGAGTGAGCCCTTGCCCGTCGTCATGGAAAATTCGATTCAGATCGCCTGGGATTACCTTGAGCGCACCGGTGACCTCGGCGATCCGTCGGTTGCGAGTAAGGTTCTGCTGGAGTCAGTGGAAACAATGGTTCGTCGCGGCGAGCGTCGGGTCTTGATGCTCTCGAACGTGGCCATAAGCGACTACAAGAAGTTCCGTGCCGACCGCCCGCTGGAGTTGGTCACCTGATAGATCCCGATTGCCAGATCTGCTTCGGCTTGTGCTGGGTCTGCGAAAACCACCCGTTCCAGACTTGGGACGAGTAGGGCTGTCAGTGCGGGGCGGGCATGCCATGCGAATGTCAGCAGGCGAACGGTCTGGAAGAACCCGATGTCTCGAAGGTCGTAGCGCGATCACCCACACCGAGAACGCAATAAGCGCCGTGAGAACGATCGCAGCTACGATCACGAGCTTCGTCACTTCGGCTTCTCGGCACTGATACGCAGGGTGTAGAGCGGGTTCTGAAACTCATCGACGACCTCCATGCTCCAGTCCTCTTGCGGGCGCAACTTGCCGTCGAGTCCTTGCAGAATCTGTCCAGCGGTCACCGTCGCCTCCCGCCAAGCCGCATGCTTGTCGGGCAGCTCCTCGCCCTCGCGGTCTAGTTCGGTCTGGCCATGAGCGGTCGGGCCTGCACCTGCTCAACGATCGAGGGTGACGCAGCATTTGCTTGCGGCCCAGTTTCGAAGAGCGCGCTCAGCTTCTTCAAGCTCACAGTCTCTGGCCCGGCAAGAACGTCGAACCTTCTCCAGCGCCGTCAATAGGATCTGCAAGGGRCTCCTATGCTCGGCCCGCAGCGACCCCGCCTGATCGCCCTGACGATATCGTCCGGATGATAAGGTTTCTTCTGGATTTTGGCAGCGGCTTGCGCAGCCGCGATTTCTCTCGCAATGGCGCCCACCGCGGACGCAAAGGGCTGCATCAAGGGCGCCATCGTCGGAGGCGTCGCCGGGCACATGCAGGACATGGCAAGCTCGGCGCTGCTGCCGGCTGCGTAGTCGGTCATCACGAAGCGAACAAGGCAGATGTCAACAAGGCAAACGCTCAGGCGCCTGCGGATCAAAAGTGATCGACCTAAACCGCGCGCCGGGTCATCGCGCGGTTCTGTCGTGTATCTGCGAGATCGACGACAAGGCCGAAGCTATCCGAGTGGGCCTCTATCGTGCGCGACCTTCCGGGCAGGTAGCCGATCGATCCAAGCACTTCGCCGATCTCCGCGACGGCACCCCCGGCGAGACGCCGAACGGTGGATCGTGGCGCTCCGGTCGTCGGCAAGTCAAAAACTTCCAGCAACGCGTGGCAGTCGTCGACGTCCCTGTGGGCCTTAGCGGAAGAATCAAGCGCCGTTCAGCAGATAGCCGAGTTGGGCGCCCGCGAAGCCGTGCGAGCGCCAGTCGAAGTGGATGGTCTTTCCTCTAGCGGTCCTCGGATGTGGACGGCTTGTCGGTTTCGAGCTCATTACGGTCAAGCAACCACACCCTACCGCAGAATAGGTCGCATCTTTTACACTGCTTACACGATCTGGCGGTCGGGAACCCAAAAGGCAAAAAAACGTTGTCTCGCGGGCTCGAAATATCAATCCACTGAAAGAATTACCTCCAGACACGCTGCGCCCCAAGCGTGAACCTTTCTGCCCGTTTACTGCGTCCCTTTCCAGGTGTTACGTGAATCCGCCCGTCGACCTCACGAACTGCGACCGAGAGCCCATCCACACGCCGGGGAGCATCCAGCCCCATGGCGCGATGCTCATCTGTGACCCGGCTACCGGCATCATCTCCCATACGTCCGCCAACGCTGCTTCTTTCCTTGGCCTAAAAGACGACGGGATCATCGGAAAAACCTTGGGCGATACGATCGGCGAAACCGCCGCCCACGACTTGCGGAATGCCGCAGCTAAGGCCGGCGGCTCGCAGACCGCCGGGGCGCTGCGGGCCCACAGGCTCCCGAACATCGAGCAACCTTTTGACATCACCATCCATACGCACGATCGGATGCTGTTCGTGGAACTCGAAGTGTCGGCGTCTGCGTCCCCGAACGCGGACGATCCGCTGGACATGACGCAATCGGCCGTACGCCGTATCGGCCTGGAAACGAACATCGAAGGCATCGCGGCCACGGCCGCTAAGCTGGCCAGGGCCATGCTCGGCTACGACAGGGTCATGGTCTACCGCTTCCTGCACAATGGAGCCGGCCAGGTCATAGCCGAAGCGAAGAACGCCGGCTCTCACAGTTTCATGAACCAGTTCTTTCCCGCATCGGATATCCCGGTCCAGGCGCGACGTCTTTACCTCCTGAACTGGATCAGGATGATCGGCGACGCTGCTTACAGGCCAGTGCCCATTCTTCCTCTTTCGGCGGAGGAGGTCTCGCCGATCGACATGTCGTACGCGCACCTGCGCAGCGTGTCGCCGATCCACTGCGAGTATCTCGCAAACATCGGCGTGGCCGGTTCGCTCTCGATCTCGATCGTCGTGGACGAGAAGCTCTGGGGGTTGATCGCCTGTCACCACGACAAGCCTCGGATCATCCCCCTTCCGCAGCGCCTCGGCGCGGAACTGTTCGGCCAGTATTTTTCACTGCAGGTCGCGGGCGCCGAACGGCGCGCGGAGTTCCTCGCGGCGGGCGCGGCGCGGCAGAAGCTGGATACTATCGTCGCATTGCTGACCCCCGACGAGCCGGTCAACAAGATTATGGCCAGCCGGCTCGAGGATTTCGCTTCCTTGATTCCTTGCGACGGCGCCGGGCTGTGGCTGGACGGAAAATGGAGCCATACCCCGTCCGCCCCGCCGGCGGACAAGATACCCCCGCTGGTGGAGTTCATCGATGAAACCGCCGACGACACGATCTGGCGGACCCATGACCTTCGGACGATGCTCGGAGATGCGGACTACGGTAATCTCGTGGCCGGCGCCTTGGCGGTGCCGCTGTCGTCCCACGGGCGCGACTACCTGTTCTTCTTTCGCAGCGAGGAGGCCTACAAGATCGAATGGGCCGGCGAGCCGAAGAAGACGATCGTCAGTAGCCCCTTCGGCGACCGGCTCACGCCGCGCGGCAGCTTTGACACGTGGCGCGAAGAGGTGCGCGGACAGTCCAAACCCTGGACCGACGCAGATCGCGCGGTGGCGGAATCCATCCGGAATTACCTCAGGGACGTCGTGCTGCGTCACGCGGAAGCGACCGCCGACGAGCGTGCCTTCGCCGATCGGCGGCGTCGCATGCTCAACGACGAACTGAACCATCGCGTGAAGAACATCATCGCGCTGGTCAAATCCATCGCTCAGCAGACGGGGGCCAACGCCAAGACGGTTGAGGACTATTCGCGCTCGCTCGAAGGCAGGCTCCGTGCACTCGCGTTCGCCCACGACCAGTCGCTGAGCGGTCAGGGCGGCGATCTGCTCTCGTTGATGGAAGCCGAAGCCAGCCTACATCGGTACGGAAACGACGAGGATCACGTCGCGGTCGACGGGCCGCCGCTCGGATTGACCGACCGGGCGTTCGGCGTCGTGGCTTTGCTGATGCACGAAATGATGACGAACGCCGCCAAGTACGGCGCGTTGTCGACTTCCGACGGCCGCCTGTCGATCAAGTGGACCCTTTCGGATGTCGGCGATTGCGAGATTGACTGGGTCGAGACCGGCGGTCCGGCGGTCGTGGCGCCTTCCGAATTCGGCTTCGGAAGCAAGCTGATCCGCACGTCGGTCGAGTACGACCTCGGCGGCGAAGTGACGATCGACTACCGCCCGACGGGTCTCGTCGGAAATTTCAAAATCCCAGGGCGACACGTCATGTCGCCCTTCATGACGCGGACGGTGGCTCATTCCCTGGCCCCGCCGGCGAAGAGCGATCAATTGGACGGACTCGCGGTGCTCCTCGTCGAAGATCAGGCCTTGATCGCGATGGATACGGAAGAGGTCCTCCTCAAGCTCGGTGCCGCGAAGGTCTACTCCGTGCCGAACGTCGCGGCCGCCATGGCGACCTTGAACGCGTCATTGCCGGCCGTCGCGGTTCTCGACCTCAATCTCGACGGCGAGACCTCCGCACCGCTTGCGGACCATTTGCAGAAGCGGGGCGTGCCGTTCCTGTTTGCCACCGGCTACGGCGACTCGGTGACGATACCGGAGAGGTTTGGGAACGTTCCTGTCGTTCGGAAGCCGATCACATTGGCCGATCTAGCGAAGAAGCTCGGCGTCGTGCTGGCGACCGAGCCCGGTGCCAAGCGCTAACTTTCGGGTCTTGGGAATCGGAACGATTGATGGCGGCAGAACTTGTCGCTTGCCGTTGGCGGAGCTTCGGAATTTGGTCTGGGTCGCCGAGACAAACCTTGTTTTTGAATCCATCGATATTGAGTCAGCCCAGCCATGTCGGATGGCGATTTTCGGAACGACTGAAAATGAGTCCGCGTAAATATGCTGTCCTGGTCGTTGAGGACGACCCATTGCTCCGAATGCACGCGATGGATGTCGTCCATGACGCGGGCTTCGTTCCCGTCGAAGCCAAGAATGCGGACGAGGCGATCGCGATCCTGCATGCCCGCTCGGACATCACCGTACTTTTCACGGATGTGCAGATGCCCGGTTCGATGGACGGCGTGAAGTTGGCTCATGCGGTGCGCGACCGTTGGCCCCCGATCAAGATCGTGGTCGTGTCAGGAAAGGTCTTGCTGACGGAGGACGACCTTCCGTCGGGCAGCCGGTTCTTCGCCAAGCCGTTCCATGTGGGGCACATGATCGCGGAACTGCAACGGATGGTCCTTGGCTGACGCCGGGAAAACGGTGGCTTGGGAAACGCCAATTCAACCGGTGAGGCACGAGTGATACCTACCCCGCCGATCCGGAGTTCGCGATGTCTTCCTTGGCCCCTCGGGCGACGATCCGCAGCGTGTCGTCCGGCAGCGGTCGCTGCAGCTTTAGGGCTTCCTCCGCCGGCGCGGTCATCCAGATCTCGACCTCTTCCGGCGTCGTCAGAATCACGGGCATCGCCTTCGGATGGATGGCGAAGACTTCCGTGTTCGCCTCCGTCGTCAGGAAGGCGTAGAGGTCGTTGGTGGTCTCACCTTCCTTTATCTTCCGAACCGACGTCCAGTTCGCCCAGATGCCGGCGAAGCATGCGAGCGGACGGCTCTCGTCGAGCGCAAACCAGATGTCACCGCCTTCGGCCTTATTGAATTCGCTGAACGAGTTGAACGGCACCACGCACCGGTTCTCGACGCCGAGCCACCGCGTCCAGTGTTTGCTCTTCACGTTGCGGATGTTGGTCGTGCCGCCGTCGGGCTCCATCCGGAGCAACTCCTTAAAGTCGACGGTCTTGCCTTTGGCGCGAAGCTTTTCGGCGCGCTTCTTCGTGGCGTCCATCAACGCCTTGGAGGAAGACGGCATGCCCCATCGTGCAGTCGCAAGCTCACGGCCGTCGGCGCCGGTCCGGACGATGGGCGCCTCATAGTCGGGAAAGACGCCAGGCATAGCCGCGAGGTTGCCGACGTACCGGTTGACAACGCGGAACAGCGCGCTGATGGCAGCTTGGTTAGTGGTGATCGAGTAGAGATTGCACATCGTCAGGTCTCCGAAGCGGCCTGGCGGGGGCGCTGCGTCAATTGTAGCAGCGTGGCCGGCGGGCGGCGATTAGCCCTAACGCATTTGCTGCATCGGAGCCGGCTCGCTAGGTCGTGGATAAACGTGGTCGGCGGGTGCCGCAACGTGGCCAAATCGACGTCGCGCTTCGACTTGCAGCGAGAGCACTCGATCTCAAGCCATGGATAGCCACCGTTGACGGCCTGGTCGACCGCCGGCGACGGATCGATCGGGCCGCCGTCGGCCCACATGCGCTCATTCCAAGACTCGCAGAGTAACTTATCGGCCTGCCTGATTAGGGCCTCACCCTTTGCCCGAGACTCTGCAGATTGCGCCGTGAGGATCGTCGTCATCGCGCGGGCCCGGCCGAGCTCCTTGCTCAGTGCCTTGCGGTCGCCTCCGGAAAGGGGCGTCGGGTGGTGTTTGGGGGCCATGGTCGTCCAATCGGCGAACTAGGTGACGTCGTAATATGGCCAGCAGCCATCTTCCTCATGGCGCCCAGTCCGCTGCGCGCAGGTATTGTCCAATAGCCGCTGGCCGACGTGCTTCCAGATTGCGTCCGGACCGTAGAGGCGGGCGGCGTCGACCTTCTGGATCTCGACGATCCTGGCGCAGCGGCGGCACCCGACCCTCAGAAGATGTTGCGGAATCTGGTCTAACCGCAGCGCTGCTTCAAATTTCGCTGGCCGCGCGTCTGCGCGGGGGTCATCCAGGAGCGCCTGCCAGTATTCCGGCGGCAGATCGGCGTCGGGCGCCAATCCGGGCTTCTGAGGCACGTTTCTGCCGCCGAGAGTGGCTATCTTGTCCATCTGCTTGGGGGTTGGCATGCGCCAGCTCGCGGGTCGGTCCGTCATGATCATATAGAACATAACAAGAACACCGGAGTCGAGACCCGGCGTGAAAAATAATTGTCTCTGAGGGCGTGTATGCTGTCGGACCCCATACCTTGCCGTTCGTCTTTGATCCAAGCCGACCCGAATTGGAGTTCTGCGTAGGCCCCACGCGCCAACTGGAAGAGCTTCTGCGTCTTTCTTTTGTCAATTGTCCGGTTGATGTGATCAACCAAAGCGGTGCAGGAAATACCATCCGCCCGGAGGTACAGCCCAAAGGCGAAAACGTGGTCGCCGTGATGGAGGCGCTGCAAAGCGTCTGTCGGGAAGCTGTACCGGCGAAGGTGGCAAAGCCTGCTAAGAAGCCGCGCCCAACGTGGGACAAGCGCGTGAACCGGACGTTTCGATGACCTGCCATCATCTCTGATACTCACGGCTTGCTCAGGCCGGAAGGGGCCCATGTTCGACACCATGAACGACTTGCTCAACGAGAATCCTGGGAGCGCAGGGCGGCGTCGCTTCAAGCTACCGATGTCGCTCGCGAGTCTCGAAGTGTCGGCTGACGGACTGAGACCAATCATTCATCATCTCGAAGTCGGATAGGCCGAGCCGCTATCGCTCCGACTAAAAGCTTCCCTGGACGCGGTGGGGTCCAGCTCAATCGGATCTTTCCGAGTAACGCTCGTAGGCGGTCAGTAGCCGCGCTTCAATGGGCGGCGCCGGTTGGCGGTAGATATCGATCCGAAGAAATTCGCATTCGGCCTCAATGGAATCTTGGTCGGTTTCCGTGCACCAGGCGCCGGGCGCCATGCCCTTGCCGGCCTCCCAACGGTACCCCCGGAGCTTCAGGCGTTCTCGTAGGGCGAACGGAGCGCCCACGGCACGAAGCCGCCACCTAGGGCGACGCGCGGAATCCAAGAGAACGCTGAAAGCGGTCCGCCCGGTCCGCGGCAACGGACGCGAAAGCACGTCAAGCGCAGCCTCGCAATCGTGCATCGCGCGATGGCCGTCGAAGAAGCGACCATGGCCTGCGGCCAAAGC
Organism: Bradyrhizobium sp. 2TAF36; assembly: GCF_052114925.1. Lineage (NCBI taxonomy): Bacteria > Pseudomonadati > Pseudomonadota > Alphaproteobacteria > Hyphomicrobiales > Nitrobacteraceae > Bradyrhizobium > Bradyrhizobium sp. 2TAF36. The sequence continues at coordinate 44,035 of NZ_JBFRFR010000043.1, forward strand.
CGAAAGGCGCGCGCTCTCGAAACCCTCCGTAGCCCAATCGACTTCGCGCAACGAGCAGGCCCACGGTTTCGTCGCAAAGGACGGGAGGAGCCGTTCGCAAAATCTGCGGTCGAAGGCTGCATTGTGAGCGATCACTAGAACCGCATCTTCGATGAATTCGTCCACGGCGCAGCAGTCGATGCTCCGACCGACGACCATTTCGTCGGTGATGCCGGTCAACCTAGTGACGTCTGGCGAAATCGGTCGACCTGGATCGCGCAGTTGATCAAACGAGCCCGCAGGGGCAACGAACGAGCCATCGGTGGAGTAATTGAAGGCGAGCATGGCCAGCTCAATGATCTCGTCGGTCGCCGGATCCAGGCCCGTCGTTTCAACGTCAACGAGCACGCCACGTCGCATCGGAGTTCCGGCAGGAGGAAGAGAGGGGTTTGCTAGACGCAATCGCCTGAGGATCCGGTATTCGCCACTGCTCTCGAGCAATGCTGCCAGTGTCTCCAGATCCGGGGAGCTTGTCGCTTCCGGCATCACGTCAAGGCGCTCCCGTTTTCGTCCGCTTCGAGGATGTCTCCGTCGCCGACGAACGTGCGGGTCAGGATCTTCGCGATCTCTTCGCCCGAGAGGAAGCCCTTCTCGATGAGAGCGTCTGCGATGGCCAGCACCTCGCCCTGGCGATTTTCGACGATCGTGCAGGCCCGCTTTTGCAGTCGCTGCAGCATCTCGTCGACCCGATGCCGGACGGTCCGATCGAGCCGCAACTCCTTGAGCGCCGCGTCGGCGTCGCCGACGAAGACCAGGTTGTTGTCGCCCAATCCAAGGGAGAGCTCCATACTCGCCGCGAGGCGCGTCGCCATTGCCAAGTCGGACCGGTCGCTTCCACCGGCCCCTGCGGAAGGGGCGCCAAGCAGCACGATTTCCGCGGCGCGCCCTGCCAAGATGCCGACAATCTGTTTCTCGATCGACTGGCGCGTGGCGAGATCGATTGATGCGGGGTCGATGCTGGTCACGCCGCCGGCGCCCTGACGACCGCCGATCCTGACCGATCTGACCTTGCCGACGCCGGCGGCGATGGCGGCGACGACATGGCCGGCTTCGTGGATGGCGATACGCTTGAGCGCTGCCGGCGGAACGATCGCTGCCGGCATGACGGCACGCTTGAGATCGTCGGTGGAAAGATCGCGTGCGGCGACCCGTGCCGTGCGGCGCGCGCTTCTTACCGTCTCCATGATCTCGGCCGGCGTGAAACCATCCAGCATGTCCACCAGAGATCGCAGTTCCTGCTCCGGCAGACTGTCGCGCACGTGAAAGCGGAGGATATTGAGGATGCCCTCTGCGCCAGGTGTCGTGATTTCGATGGTGCGCTCGAGCCTTCCGGGCCGGAGGATCGCCGGATCGATGGCCTGGATGCGGTTCGTTGCGCCGATCACGACGACGCCCTCGCGTCGCGCGCTGGTGGCGTCGTCCAGCAGCAACATGAAATCCTCGATCACCGGCATCCACCAGTCCCGCCCTCTGGAGCTCAGAGAGTTTCTGGACGGCAGGCCGTCGATTTCGTCCAGGAAAAGGATCGAGGGTGCCGCGGCGATCGCCTTCGCGAAGAGTTCGCGTTGCGCCTTGATGACGCCGTCGAGGTAGCCGGAACTCGATGCGAAGAGCTCGCCGACGCTACCTACGATCAACGCCGATTCGCATGCGCGAGCGATGCTTCTCGCGAGCACGCTCTTGCCCATGCCCGGCCCCGAATGGAAGACGGCCCCTCTGTCGACTGCGCTCCACGGCAGACTTCCGGCGCGATACTCCCGAATGTCGCGCGCCAACGCCAAAGCCCAGTCCCGGGCGGCGCCGTATTCGACCGCTGTTTCGAGGAGTGGGACGTCGTCCGTTCCGACTTTGCCGATGTGCACTTTCGCCGCCGAGGACAAGCGAGTCTTGATGTCTCGCTCCGTGCTGCCCGGTCTCATGACCGCGACGACGTCCTCGAGGTCGAGGCCGATGAGATCGTGCTTCTCGATTAGCGTCGCGACGTCGTACACCTTGTGGATCGCCTCTTCGACGATGTTCGGTACGAACTTGAGGCGAAGTCGAAAGTCCGCGGCCGCAATGAGCGTCGACGGAAGAACCTGCTCCGGGGCGACGGCGATGCCGACCACCGACGCTCCAGCCGCTAGGGCGGTGGCGACGTCCGCGTTACCGACGGACGGCTGATGTACTCTGCGGTCGGATCCATCGCGTGCGAAACAGGTCCACTTTCGTCCGAAGGGGCGCCGCGCGAAGAGATCTTTCACGGGCGAGATCCAAGCCGTAGACGGAACCGAGATCACGAGGGCCCGGGAGGAAGAAGTTTTCAGGGCTTCCCTGATAGCGGGCGTGAGCGCGGCAGCGAGCGCGGCGGACACCAGTGTCTCGCGCGGCGTGAATGAATCGGGAATGATGTCTTCGGCCGCATCCGTGGCGCAGTCGTCGCACGAATCTTCGTCGAAATCCTGTTCGCTTTCTAGACACTCACGCGCAGTCGCGCTCAACGAGGCCAAGCGGGAGAATCCCTTGGTCGCGCGCGCGTGGCTCTGCTCGTCTCCGTCGCCGTGGCTCATTGCCGTAACTCCATGTCGAAGCTGCCCGGTAGCGGCGGGGACCCGTCGCTACCGGAATGGTCGATGTACGATCGTGCGCTATCTGCGGTCTCATCTCAGGGCTCCAGCCCGGCGCGCGCGAGGAGCGGCCGCATCGCGCGAACGGTCCAGGAGGTGGCGAGCCGCTTCTGGCGGGTCTTCGCCTTCGGCAACCGCCTGAGCACCCAGGCGATCACCAGGCACGATGCGGCGTCGCCTTCGCACGCGCAGACCACCAGAGATGTCATGCAGATGTCGAACTTCAGGGTGTGGGAGTTGTGGACCCCCATCGCCAGCACGATGGCGATGGCGGCGGAGGCGTCGCCCGAAACCGCATCGCGCCAGCGGGGCTCGGCGAGCATCGCGACGTTGGCGACGGCGGCCTTCATCTGGCCGAGCGAGGGCGCGTGGAAGTTGTCTGCCCTCGTGCTGCGCCACCAGCGCAACGCCCTGAAGGACATCTCGTCCATCGAGCGGAATTCGGGGGTGGCGTTCTCTTGGGGGACCTTGCGCTGCGTACTCACTCTACTCTCCTCTGATGACCATCGAGACGGAAATCATCTTGATGTGATATGTCACATAGCACGGCCGAGACGAGATTGGTAGCATAAAGTCACCGAAGTTACAGCTTTGGCTACCGGTTGGTTAAGGGAATCGTTCTAACTTGCACTGACATCAGGCGACGTACCGCTCACCCGTTCGTTCCGATCGCGGTTCGGTTCGCCAACAAGGCGGAGGCGCGAAGCGCCCAGGAGTACGCCAGGTCTTCCTTCGCGCGGATCCTCTTCATGCGACTGATCACACTCGCGACCACGACGCACGCGCCGGGGCTGCCCTCGAAGGCGCAGATGACCAACGCGGTCATCGCGAGGTCGAGCTTCGACTGGCACGGCCCCAGGGCATCGATTGACAGCACGAGATTGAACGCGCTGGCGGCATGGCCGGCGACGGCTTCGCGCCAGCGCGGCTCGTGGAGCATTTCGATGTTGGCGATCGACCCGCGCATGACGTCGATCGCCGAGCGGTGGAAATCGGGCGCCGGCACCGAACGCCACCACACCAGGGGCGACGACGCCCTGCCGGCCTTGGTCTTGCCGCGTGAGTTGCGGCGGGGTCTGCTATTCGCGTTCATCTCTTCTCCTGATGTTCGTCGTTCACGTGCCGGCGCGCCACGACGCCGAATTGGTGGTGGAGAGCTCTCGAGAGCTCTCCACCGGTCGGGAGAGCGTCTCTGCTCTCCACCTCGCCACGCCACGCCGGGCCGTGCCACTAGCTCGCCGGGCCACGCCCCACCCGTGGGTGTCCGCTACTCGATGATCTCCACCGAGAAGTTGCCGTTGATCGGGCGCCAGTCGCCCAAACCCTTCATGAAGCCCGCGACGACGAAGAGATCATGGATCTGCTCGCGGTCGAAGATGCTCGGGAAGTACAGCGCCGTGAACTCGGCGCTCCAGTCGTTGAAGCACGGCCGCGTGCGCATCGTCCGCGCGCCCTTCACCCTCACACCGACGCGCAGCCTGAACTTTTTGTCCTCCCAGAGTTCGTCGAGATCGGCGGGCCCGTCGTAGATCAGCGGAGCATGATGCTCGACGGTCATGCCGACCTTCGCTTCGTCGCCGCGGCGCCGTGTCTTGGCGGCCGCGACGAAGGTGGCCATCAGCGCCTCCGCCGGAATGCAGGGAGAGCCGACGTCCAACCACAATCCGCCGTTCCATTCGACGCGTCCGATCTCCTCGTGATCGGCCTCCGTTTTCGAACGCTTCTTGGTGAGCCGCATCAGGTTCTTCGTGATGGGATCGAGCGGATCGGCCAAGCGTCCGCAATGCATGACGAGACGTTTGGTGCCGGTGATGCGAAGCCGGATGCTTTCGGCGTGCATGATTCCAGTTCTCCTACTTCCAGGTGGGATCGACGAGGGAAATGCGCGGGTCGCGAAGAGTGGGGACGTCGGCCCGACGGGGGCGGCGCCGCCGGTAGCCGCGCCGGCGGAGGAAGCTGGTTACTTCCTCATGACAGTCGCGGCAGATGGCCAGCAATTCGCCGCGCTGTTCGCAGCCGAGATGGATGTACGTAGCGTGGTGGGCCTCGATCGGCGACGCTTCCGTTCCCGGACGGAAACAGATGCGGCAGCGGTATTGGGCTTCCTCCAGTTCCGCCAGGCGGACCGGCGAGGTCCGCCACTTCTCGCTCGCGATGTAGTGCCAATATTTCATTCGGCTTCCCCATTATGTGATAAGTCACATAGCACGCAACGGCGAGCTTTGGTAGCACCTTGCTACTGAAATATTGAGGATGGTTAACCGCGAGTGAAGGACGACTTGAGCGACGAACTTCTTACCCCGACTCTCATCAGAGCGGCGAGGGCGCTCCTGGAATACGATCAGGAAGCGCTGGCCGAGCGGCTCGGCATTTCCCGCAAGACGCTCGCGCTCATCGAAACGATGAAGCCCGGCGGCCCCGTCGATCCGAGACGGCGCCGGGTCCTCGAAGAGATGAAGGCGAAGATGGAGCACGAAATGCACGTCGAATTCATCTTCAGGGGAGACTCGACAGGCGAGGGGGTCAGGCTACGACGTCGTTAGCTTCGGTTTTTGGAGGGAAGCCGGACGGCGATTGCTCCACGGTCGAGCCGATCGTTCGGACCGTGATCAGCGCGCATCAAACGGGCGATTGCGGAACACGCAATATCCTGAGACAAAACCACAAACTCGCTCGGCCCGTCGAAGGGTAGTTGAAAGCGACTTTCGCGGCATTGGCACGCAAGCGCTGTCGGGGCATCAACCGAGGATGATCAAGAAGCCGCTATAAACATTGCCGAGCGGGCCGATGCAGCGAGTCAGCCGGCTAGAAGAGCAAGTGCGGCATCGTCTTTTGCGGCAAAGCCGGAAATGCCGAGAACTTTCCACCTGGCCAGGATGTCGCGGGCCGCGCGAACTTCCTTAAAGTATTCTCTCAAGACGACGGTATCGTTACTCCACGCGATCTGCTCGAGCACGTCTCGGTGAACAAGGTCCTGTGCGCTCGCTCCGGGCGCCCCGGAATTGGCGATGGCTCGCACGCTGCGTTTGAGGGCGTCGGTCCAAAACCCGTCGTGGCCTGCCTCCTCCCAGAGGAATTCCGCGAGCGCCCGGGCGCACAGCAATGCCGCGGCGCCGGTCTCGGAAGCGCAGATAAGGATCTCGATGTCTGCGGTCCGATGCACGCCGAAGCCGTTGTCCGCGAGCACGCGCAGGCCGCCTTCCACTTCTCCGAGGCCGAAAGCAAGACCCTTACGCGCCGCTTCGCGGCGCTGCTGGCGATCGGGTCCCGGCAACTCGTCACGTTGCTTGCAGCGATCCCAGGCCGACGGGCCCACGTCGATCTCGACTCCGCCTCGCGAAGGCACGGCATAGAAGACCGGCTCGCCAGCCTCCACGAGAACCTGGTTGCCGCAGAACGCCAATCGCAGCCTATTCGCTTGAACATAACCCCAGCGCAGTTCCCTGTCCGATTCGCCGACGGAGCGGACAGAGCCCTGGTCGAACAGGTTGAGCGGCCAGCGCCCGGTCGGTACCGAAATGGACGGGTCGATCGCCAATACGGCCTGCGGTAGGCCGGTGGCCGCGGCCTGGCTGAACTCGGCGGGGCTTACGAAGCCTTTGCCGTCGCTTCGCGACAGCGGCCACCAGAATTTCTCGTCGAGAACCCGCACGGCATAATCCCGGCACTCGTCCGGAGCCAATGGAAGCGGATTCGACTTGATGCGGTAGGCGATCGGAGCCTCTTCCGGCTCGACGAGTGGGATCATCACCGGCCGCTGGTCCATGAACCAATCGGGCCTCATGGTGCGACAGCGCCGGGGGACGAACCACTGCTCGTACGGAACGCGGATGGTGAGGGGCACTTCATTCATGGAAGCTTCTCTGTGAAATCGGTTGCTGCGACCCGGTTGTCTAGGCGGCCGGATCGGTGCTTGGCCGGTCGTCAAGATCCAGGCTTCCGAGCATCGAAAGGGCCTCTTCGTCGATCTCGGAAAGCGGCTCGAATGCCTCCAGCCGATCCAGAGCCTTGCGCGCAGCATCGACGCGGTCCGCATGGTCGCCGAACTGCCATCGATATGAGAGGGAGACGAAGCGTCGGAGCAATTCTTGATCGGCGCGAAGCGTCGACGGTGGGCTCGTCCTCGACGCATCCTTCAATTCAGGGAGATCACGCCGCATCTCGGGATGCCAGCATGCGATGTCACGCAGATTTTGGGCCGAAGCCCGCACGCACAGAGCGGCGGAAGAACTCGGAACGTGATCAGAAAAGGCCGTGGATTCGGAGTGACAATTGACCTCGTATCCGAGATCGTCGATCACGGCGAGGGCGAGATCCTTCTCGTCGAGCCCGAACGCGAACGAAGTGGAAGCGCAGGTGATCCGCTCCTTGCGATCCGGGCCGGTGGTCATGAATCCCCTGCCGAGCTTGTGGTCGTAGTACAGTCGATCGAGATCGGAATGGCCGATTTCCAGATCGACGCGCCGGCTTACGTCGTCACGATTCGCATACCAGACCGGGTCGCCGCCGTTGAACAGGACGCGACCGCCGCAGAAGATCACGTTCGAGGCATCCCGCTCCGCCTGTTTCGCCTGGACCTCGCGATTTGAGTCGTCGAACTTCTTCTCGTCTTTGCTGAGCACACGGCCTTCCAGAAACTCCTTCAGCGTCCGGGCCTGATCGACGTAGTATGTGCGGCGGAGCGGGTCGAGAACCCGGCTTACTTTCCACCAATCGGCGCCGGCTTGCTGGATAAAAGCCGAAACCTCCAGCGGATTGCCGCTGCGATCGAACATCTGCCACCAAAGGGAGCCGCCAAACGCCCTGACCTCGTGATGTTGACCGTTATACGGGGAAGTCGTGATGCCGTAGGCGAGCGGTGCCTCCGCAGGATCCACTTCGACGATCTCGACCGGCTGCACGCCCGTCAGGTAGGCGGGACGGCTCCTCCTTCCGCGCCGGACGACGTACGTGACCCGATAGGTGAAGCGGTAATCGAACTTCATGCCGCCGTCCCCCGCTCGCGTTGAGCTGCGGCGCGCCGACGGATCGTTTTCGGATCCGAAGCGAGTTGCTCCGGGCTGCGCCGGACGCGCCGGTGCGGCACGGGCGGCTCGTTCAGGGCCGCGATCTCGTAGCGCGGGTAGAGCTCGATGGCCTTCCGCAGCGTCCTCACCCACCGGTCACCGTACTTGAGACTGATTTTCTTGATCTCGTTCGGATCGTCCGATCCGCCGTGCCCCGTGATGAAAGCTTCGACCTCGGAGTGCATATCGACGTCGCGCGCGACCGACTTGAAGCGATGGCGCCAGCCGTGATTCGGTGCGACGCCAGTGACCTTGAGGCTGTTGACGACCCACTCTCCGAGCCGCTCGGCGATCTTCTGCCATTGCGGACCGGCGTTCTCACCGCCCTCGGCGCGTTTGGGATCGTAGAACAGCGGCAGGCCAGCCTTCCGACGTTTGTCGACGTAGTGGAAGAACTTCTGTTCTTCGAGATGCGAGTGCACCGGGATGACGCGCTCGTAGTCGCCCTTGGTCACTTCGGGGCGCAGATAGAAGCAGACGATGCCGGTCTCCGGATCCGGTCGGATGTCGGAGGGCAGGAGCGAGGTGATCTCGTTCACGCGCGCGCCGGTGTAGGCGCAGATCCAGGGGATCCAGCGGCGCGCCGCCCGCGTCTCGGGCGTCGTCAGGTGCGAGAAGGTGCCGAGCGTGGCGGTGAGGATCTTCTCCGCCTGCGCGTCGGAGAATCCCTTTTGGTTCGACTGCTTCGTCGGCTTGACGCCCCGGACGCGAATGCGGGAGAACGGATTTTCTCCCTTGAACTTGCTGCGCTCGATCTGAAAGCCGGCGGTCGCCCTTAGGGAAGCGATCCAGACTTCGCGAATCGACTTTTTCGCGATTCCTTGCTCGCCGAGATGGTCGGCCCACTTGTAGGCGTCGTCCCTCGTCATTCGGCAGAGGTCGGTGTGCCCTATGAATGAACAGAACGCCGCGATTTTCGGCCGCCAACGCTTGGCCGTCGGACCGTTCGCTCCACCCTTGATGTCCGCCTTTTGGCAGTAGAACTCGAATGCTTCCAGCAGATCGATGCGCGCCGACAACGAGGGCGCATTCTTGTCGAAGGCGTCGCTCTCCGAATAGTCCTGCTTCCTGGCGGCCCGCGCGAGGTCGACCGAAACTTGGCGCCGAGCTTCGACGAACATGGGCAGGAAGCGCTTACGGTCGGCCTCCGTCAGGTCGTAGCCGGTGCGGCTCAGGAAGTCCTCCAGCGCCTGCTCGTCGAACTCGCGCTGCTCGTCGTTCTCCTCCTCATCGCGAACATGGGTGCCGTAGGCCCATTTGGCGCCCGGGGGCGGATTGCGGATCAGGGCCTCGCGACCCTGCTCGTGGACGACGCGCTGGAGGCCGCTGAGGTCCCAGTCGGTCATGTTCCGCGCCGGCTTGACCGCCTTCTTGGCGGCGTCTTGGGCGGCCCGCAGCCGGTCCTCCCATTCCCTGTCCAGATCGAGGCTGAGTTTGTTGCACCTGACCTGGGCCGTCTTGAAGTGGTCGGTCTCGAGCGAGCGCCAGACCTCCCGGCGTCCGACGACGGCCCGATAGCGCTCCGGGACCTTCTTGCGGAGCCAGTAGATCTCGCTCTTGAAGGTCCCGTCCTTGTTCTTCTTGCGGACCGGCCCCGGCATGCGGTTGCTTCCCAATGGTGTAGCCCCTTGGTGTAGCCCCGGGACATGCAGGAAGCCCTTATTCCGTCGATAAAATTTGAAATATCAGCGGGTTAGACTAACGGGGGTGGTGGGAATCCCTCCCTCTCCGCCATATCAAAACGGCTTTGAGAAAGCCCCGTCAAAGACAGCCTCTCTGCGTCGCGGCAGCCTCTGGTGTCGTCCCCGGGGGACCATAATCTGACACCGCACTTGCGACCGGCCGCAAAGCTTCTCCACAATGGCCCCCTAGCGAGGGCCCGGTCGAGGATCTGACGGATGACCGCCAAAATCGATCTCCTCACGCTGCAATTGTTCGTGGCGATCGTCGAGGAGCAGAGTATCGCGAAGGCGGCGGAGAAGAAGAACATCGCTGCGTCCGCGGTCAGCCGCCGCGTCTCGGATATCGAGGATTTGTTCCAGGTCGAGCTGCTGCATCGTCATTCGAAGGGGATCGAGCCGACACCGGCTGGCTTCGCCCTGCTCGAGCACGCCCGCATCATCCTGGGAAATTTGAGCAAGCTCGAGAGCGAGCTGACGGGATACCGGCAGGGCAAGCGCGGGCTGATCCGGATCTGTGCCAACAAGTCCGCGATCCTCGAAGCCCTGGCGGATGAGCTCAGCCTGTTCCTGGAGCGGCATCCGTTGGTCCACATCGACATCGAGGAGGATCTCAGCCCCGCGATCGTGCGCGCGGTGGTGGAGAACCGGGCCGACATCGGCATTTTCGGCGGCAACATCGACGGTCAGGATCTGGAGCTGCTGTCCTATCGCAGCGACAGCCTGGTCGCGCTGGTCACGCGCGACCACCCGCTGGCGGGCCGCAACAGCGTTCGCTTCCGCGAGCTGGTCGATTTCGATTTCGTCAGCCTGGAGAAGGGCAGTTCGATCGAGACGCTGTGTGTCCGGGCCGCCGCGGCTCTCGGGCAGCACCTCAAGGTGCGCATCCGCGTCAGCAGCTTCGATGCGCTGTTTCGCGTCGTCGATGCCAGGATGGGGGTTGGTGTCGTGCCGCTGGAGATCGTTCGCGACCGCTACGGCGTCGACAGTCTCGTCACCGTCCCGCTCGATGAGTCCTGGGCGCGACGCGACCTGGTCATCGGCGTGCGCGATTACAAGTCGTTGCCCTCGGTCACGAAGCTGCTGGTGGAGCATTTGCGGACCCATGATGATGCGCGTCTCACCACAGGCGGTGTCTCCGACCGGCTGACGGTCGTGCGCGGCAGAAGCTAGCATCGCTCGTGCGAGAGGCCAGCCATCGCCGGCCGCGATGGCACCCTGCTCAACCGTCACTGCACATTTCCGCGACGGACTTCTATCCTGCTTCTCAAGCTCGCTGCCGGTCGGCATGATCGGCGGCAACACGGCACATCAGATGCCGAACAGGGGAGGACGGATCGTGGACACGCGTGGCCGCACGCTGCTGGCCAAAATCTGGGACCAGCATGTCATCGCCCATGTCAGCGATGACACCGATCTGCTTCACGTGGATCGCCATCTGCTGCATGACCTCGGCGGCTCCAGCGGCCTGATCAATCTCAAAAGCCGCAACATTCCGGTCCACAATCCCGAACTGACCTTCGCCACGCCGGATCATGCGATTTCGACGGCGTCCGGGCGTGCCGGCACGATCAAGACCGGGTGGGAGCTGTTGGCGGCGTTGCGGACCGAGACATCCGCCAGCGGCATCCGGCTGTTCGACCTCGACCAGCCGGGGCAGGGCATCGTCCATGTCATCGGGCCGGAGCTCGGGCTCAGCCTGCCCGGCTGCCTGATCGTTTGCGGCGACAGCCACACCTGCACCCATGGTGGGCTCGGCGCGCTCGCCTTCGGCATCGGCTCCAGCGAGCTCACGCATGTGCTGGCGACCCAGACCATCATCCAGCGCCGGCCGAAAACCATGCGCGTGACATTCGACGGCCGGCTGCCGTTCGGCGTGACGGCGAAGGATCTCATCCTCGCCTTGATCGGCCATGTCGGCGCCGCCGGCGGCACCGGCTATGCCGTCGAATATGCCGGCAGTGCCATCAGGGACATGCCGATCGAAGGGCGGCTCACCATCTGCAATCTGTCGGTCGAGCTCGGCGCCAAGATGGGGCTGATCGCCCCGGACGACACGACGTTCGAATATATCCGCGGCCGTCCCTACGCGCCGCAAGGCGAGATGTGGGAGCGCGCCGTCGCGGCCTGGCGGACGCTACAGAGCGACAGCGACGCAATGTTCGATTGCGAGGTGTCGATCGATGTCGGGGCCATCATCCCCCAGATCACCTGGGGCACCAGTCCCGAACACGTCCTCGGTGTCGATGGCCGCATTCCGGATCCCGCTGATATCGCCGATCCCGCGCGCCGCGGCGCGATCGAGATCGCGCTCGACTATATGGGCCTGAAGCCGGGCGCGCCGATCGCCGGCACGCCGGTGGATTGGGTCTTCATCGGCTCCTGCACCAACAGCCGTCTCAGTGATCTGCGCGCCGCAGCCGAAATCGCGCGCGGCCGCAAGGTTGCGCCGGGCGTGCGGGCCTGGGTCGTGCCGGGTTCCGAGACCGTCAGGCGCGATGCAATGGCCGAAGGGCTCGACAAGATCTTCATCGACGCGGGCTTTGAATGGCGCGAGCCCGGATGCTCGATGTGCCTTGCCGCAAACGGTGAAACCGTGCCGCCCGGCCAGCGCTCGGTGTCGACGTCGAACCGGAATTTCATCGGCCGCCAAGGGCCGCGTGCCCGCACCCATCTGGCGAGTCCGGCCATGGCCGTGGCGGCGGCGGTTTCCGGTGCCATCGCCGACGTCCGAACCATGGAGCGCTAGATGCCCCAAGCCTTCACCAAGCTCACCGCGACCGCAGCGCCGATCATGCGCACCAATGTCGATACGGACGTCATCATCAGCATCAACCGCATGATCGGAAATTCCGTCCGCGGCAGTCTCGGAAAGTGGGCGTTCGGTTCGCTCCGCTATTTGCCTGATGGCTCGGACAATCCGGAGTTCATCCTCAATCGCGAGCCTTATCGCGCCGCGGAGATCCTGGTCACGGGTCCGAATTTCGGCTGCGGCTCGTCGCGGGAGGCGGCGGTGTGGTCGCTGCAGGAAATGGGCATCCGCGCCATCATCGGATCCGGCTTCGGCGACATCTTCTTCGCCAATTGCTTCCAGAACGGCATCCTGCCTGTCATGCTGGACAAGGCCGTCATCGACGGCCTCGCCGCGGAGATCGAAGCGAGCCAGGGCGCGGGACGTGTCAGTGTCGACCTGCAGGAGCAGACGGTCACCTCGCCATCGGGCGTGCGGCACGTCTTCGAGATCGATCCGCGCCGGCGTGCGGGTCTGCTCGAAGGCTTAGATGAGATTTCGCTGACGTTGCGGCGCGACCACGAGATCCGCGCATTCCAGGCCTGCGACCGCGACGCGCGGCCGTGGATTCACTTTGCAGGACATCAGGCAGGACAATTGGCATGAACACGCTCTCGAACATGATCAAGGTCGCCGTGGTCGGCGGTGAAGGCATCGGTCCCGAGGTGACCGACCAGTCCCACCGTATTCTCAAATGGTTTTCGGCGAGGCGCAGCATTCCCGTGGCGCTGCGCGAAGCGCAATACGGTCTCATCCCGTATCTGGCGACGGGCAAGGTGCTGCCGGACGACACCATCGAGGCGATGGAGGAGGCCGACGCTATACTCTGGGGCGCGACGGGTGGTCCTGAAACCACTGAGGTCCCTCCGGCGGCACGCAAGGCGGGAAGCCTGCTGTCGCTGCGCAGCAAGTACGACCTCTATGCCAATCTCCGGCCCATCGTCGCCAATCCGGCGCTGGCGGACTCCGCGCCGCTCAAGGCCTCGGTGTTAAAGGATGTCGACTTCATCATCATCCGCGAGCTCACCAGCGGTATCTATTTCGGCGAACCGCGCGGCATCGAAACGCTGCCCGATGGCCAGCGCCGCGGTTTCAACACCCAGCAATACACCACCAGCCAGATTCGCCGGGTGGCGCGAACCGCGTTCGAACTGGCGCGGACCCGCAAAGGCCGGGTCTGCTCCGTCGACAAGGCCAACGTGCTGGAAACCAGCGTGCTGTGGCGCGAGGAAGTCACCGCACTGCATGAGGCGGAATTCTCCGATGTCGAGCTGACCCACCTCTATGTCGACAACGCCGCCATGCAGATCGTGCGGGCGCCGTCGCAGTTCGACGTTATGGTGACCTGCAATATCTTCGGCGACATTCTCTCCGATTGCGCCGCCATGGCGTCGGGCTCGCTGGGCATGCTGCCGTCGGTCTCGCTCGGGCCGCCGGACCGGCTGGGCCGCCGCAAGGCGCTCTACGAACCGGTCCACGGCAGCGCGCCTGACATTGCGGGCAAGGGCATCGCCAATCCGCTCGGCTCGATCCTCAGCGTCGCGATGATGTTGCGCATCACCCTCAATCGGCCCGATGATGCCGTGCTGCTGGAGAAGGCCGTGGATACGGCCCTGGCTGCCGGCGCGAGAACGGCCGATATCGCCGAACCTGGCGCAAAAAGACTTTCGACCCAGGAGATGGGCGATGCGGTTCTGAACGCGCTCGACAAGGTGGTCGGCAAGGAGAGGGAGCACGCGTGATGAGGACTCGGGTCACCAGACGGGCCGCGTTGACGATCGTCGCCGGCGCCGGTGCGTCCATGGCGGCAGGGCGGGCATGGGCGGATACCCCGTCGGGCCGCGTGATCTATCCGGTGGCCATTCCGGTCTATCAGTCTCAATTCGTCGCCGACCGGGCCGGATTCTTCAAGGAGGCCGGCCTCGACTGCAAGCTGATCCAGGGCGGCAGCGGGGTGAAGACGCGCGAGATCATTGCGTCGTCCCAGGGCGATATCGGTATCGGCGACATCACCCACCCGATGCAGCTCAGCAATCACGGCCGCAGCGCGCGGGTCCTGATGCCGGTCGATACCCGCAGCAACGCCGCGATCTTCATCATCCGCAAGGATCTGTTCGATCAGGGCATCACCAGCCTGGAGGCGCTGGCGAAGTGGAAGCGGCCCGATGGACGAAAGCCGATCGTCTCGGTGTCGTCGCTGGGCGGCACCAACCACGTCTGGGCGTCCTATTACATGGAAACCATGGGACTGGACGACAAGGTGACCTGGATCGGCACCGGCAATGTCGACACCATGATGGGCACGTTGAAGACGAAACAGGTCGATGTTCTCATCAACTCGCCATCGATCCTGAAGGATTCGGTCGAGCAGGGCTGGGGCGCGTTGTTGTTCGATGGAACGGACGAGGCGGTCTGGGCCAAGTACATCGGCGGCAAGGTCCCGGTGACGTCTCATTTCACGCTGCAGGCGACCATCGACAAGGACCCGCAGAAGATGCAGGCGTTCGTCACGGCGCTGTGGCGCGCCACCCTGTGGATCAAGGGGCACTCTCCCGAAGAGATCTACGATATGATCGAGCCTTACGTCGGAAGCACGTCGCGCGATGCGAATATTTTCGACAGCGGCGTCATGAAGAAGGTCACCGATTACGAAGGCATCATCGATGCCGCCAGCTTCGCGCGCGGTCAGAAGGTCTGGTTTCGTGAAATGACCGGCATCAAGCCGCTCGCGATGGCCGACGTTGTCAACACCAGCTTCATCGAAGCGGCACGCAAGGCCTATCCGGCTTGACGATCCAGGCTATACACACGCCGCACGTCGATGCGCCGCCTGAGACGCGGCGCATCGACGTGCGCGGTTTGTGCAAGACTTTCCAGCTGGCGGGTACGGCCATCGAGGCCGTGCGCGACGTCTCGTTCAATGTCCGGCGCGGCGAATTCGTCGCCCTGCTGGGGCCATCCGGCTCGGGCAAGAGCACCGTCCTCAACATGATCGCAACCCTGGTCAAGCCGACCAGCGGGCAGATCCTGATTGATGGTACTCCCGTCGTCCCAGGACAGGCGACGCCCAATGTCGGCTATGTGTTCCAGCGCGATACCCTGTTTCCCTGGCGCACCGTCGCCGACAACATCGGTTACGGCCTCGAACTGGCGGGTGTCCCGGCGGCGGAGCGAAAGGATCGTGTCCGTGCCTGCCTGGCGCAAGCCGGGCTGCAGGATTTCGACAATGCCTATCCCTCGGCGCTGTCGGGCGGCATGCGCCAGCGCGCCGCCTTGATGCGAACGCTGGTCGTCGAGCCGCAGGTTCTGCTGATGGACGAGCCGTTCGGTGCGCTCGACACCCACACCAAGATCGACATGCACGACGTGCTGCTTCGCATCTGGGAACGCGAGCAGCAGACCGTGCTGTTCGTGACCCATGATCTCGGCGAGGCCCTGACGCTGGCGGACCGCATCATTCTGTTTTCCGCGCGGCCGGGCCGGATCAAGGAGAGTTTCGAGGTGGATTTCGCCCGCCCGCGCAATGCGGTGAAGATCCGGGAGACGCCGCGTTATGCCGAGCTGTTTCAGCTGATCTGGCACTCGCTCGGCGAGGAATTCATCAAGGGCCGCAAGCCATGAGGCGAGCGCGCCGCCCCGGCAGAACGTTGGCTTGGCAGATGTTGATCTGCGTCGGCTTCCTGTCGATCTGGCAGTGGGGGTACGATCTGCACGGCCGCCTTCCCTGGCTGGTGCCGGATCTGCTCGACCCCTATTTCGTGTCCAAGCCGTCCGACATCTTCGAGCACTTCCTGATCCTGAGCTGCCTCAAGTCCAAGCTCGGCGTGTTCAACGGCTGGTTCAATGGTGAATTCGCCCGCTGCATGGCGCGATCCGAGAACAATCTCTGGATCGCGACCGCCGTCACCCTGAAGAACACGTTCTTCGGGTTCGTGACCGGTGTCAGCAGCGGCTTTGCCGCGGGCCTCGTGCTGGGCCGTTCGGACCGGCTCAGCGCGATCTTCCAGCCGTTCATCACGGCGGTGAACTCGATCCCCCGCATCGCGCTGGCGCCGATCATCGTGCTGGCCTTCGGCATCGGCGATACCTCGAAGATCGTCACGTCGTGGATCGTGGTCGTCTTCCTCGTGTTCTTCAATACGTTCGAAGGGGCGCGCTCGATCGACGAGGGTTTTGTCAACGCGGCGCGGCTGCTCGGCGCCAGCGAGTGGCAGATCACCCGCACGGTGGTCATCCCCTCGACCATGGCCTGGGTCTTCGCCTCGCTGACGCCTGCGATCTCCTTCGCCCTGATCGGCGTGATCGTCGGCGAGTTCATTGGTGCGGAACGGGGAATCGGGCGCCTGATCATCGAATCCGAGGCACGCGCGGAGGCATCGGGAATGATGGTCGCCGTCGTCGTGCTGATGCTGGTCGGCGTCGCGCTGTCCGCGTTGATCTGGCGATTGCAGGCCTATCTGCTGCGCTGGCAGCAGCATAATCTCGCGGAGTAGCCCGAGCAGCGGCCTGCGGATTACGACCCCGCCAACACCGTCCGAGCCGTCGTCACAAACGCCTGCGCCGCCGGCGACAGCGTCCGTCCCTGACGCTGCAGCAGCGACACCGGGCGGGTGATCGCCGGGCGTATCAGCGGTCTTGCGATCAGCGTCGGGAATTGATCGGCCGGCAGCATCGTCGCGGGGAGGATGGCGAGGCCGAGGCCTTGGGCTGTCATGGCGAGCGCGGTGTTGATCAGCGTGACCTCATAGGTTGGAGAAAGGTGCTTGCCCTGCGCGCCGAGGGCCTGGTCGATCTGCATGCGGATTCGCGTCTCGCGCCGCATCGCGATGGTCGGAAGCTGCGCCAGTTCGTCCCATGTCAGCGCGCGCCGCGCGGCGAAGTCGGCGGTGCGACGGCCGATCGCGCTCAGCCGGCCGCGGGTCAGCGTCTCGATCGTCATCTCCGCGAACTCACCCTCGACGCTGCCGATCGCGAACTCGGCATCGGTTGCGATCAGGCGCGGAACGAGGTCGTCGGCGGCGACGTCACGCATGTCGATGTCGATCTCGGGATGGCCTGCGCGGAATTTCGCGAGAACCTGCGGCAGCAGTGCCGAAGCGGCGCCCGCCGACGCGACGAACGCGACGCGGCCGGCGCGCGCCTGCGCGAGGTCATGCATGCGCCGTGACAGGCCCAGCGCATCGCTCAGCATGCGTTCGGCGGCGTGAAAGGCCTCGTCGGCGGCCAGCGTCGGCTGCACTGAACGCGTGGAGCGATCGAACAGCTTCACGCCGAGCTGCACTTCGAGCTGCTGGATCAGGAGGCTCGCCGCCGATTGCGTGATGCCCAGCTCGCGCGCGGCCCGCGTGATGCTGCGCGTGCGATACACGCCAGTGAAGGCCCGCAATTGTCGCAAGGTGACATTCATCGGAAAAGCTCATGAATTGATGAGTTCTTTCCGACTTATCGCATAAGAGGCCTTGCAATAAAATGCATGCTGCGCGGGCAACGAATCCGCGATGATGCGAGGGGATGGAAACGAGCATGAGGACACAGGTGCTGGTCGTGGGCGCCGGGCCCGTGGGATTGACTGCGGCCATGGATCTGGCCTCGCGCGGGATCGACGTCGTCGTCGCGGAGATCCGCCATGCCGGCGATCCGCCCAGCGTCAAATGCAATCACGTCTCGGCGCGATCGATGGAAATCTTCCGCCGGCTGGGCGTCGCCGCAAAGCTGCGCGACGCGGGCCTGCCCGCGGACTTCCCGAACGATTGCTCCTATCGGACCACGGCGACCGGCATCGAGCTCTGCCGTATCGACATTCCCTCGCGCGCGCGCCGCTACAGCGCCACCGGCGGCCCCGACACCTGGTGGCCGACGCCGGAGCCGCCGCACCGGATCAACCAGGTCTATCTCGAGCCGATCCTGTTCGGCCACGCTGCCGCTCAGCCGCGCATCACCATTTTGGCGCGCACGGAAATCACCGATATCGAGCAGGACGACGATCGTGTGGTCGCGCTGGGTCGCGACCTCGACAGTGGAAACGCGCTCCGCATCGAAGCCGACTTCGTGATCGGGTGCGACGGCAGCCGCTCCCTCGTCCGCAAATCGATCGGCGCCAGCCTGTCCGGCACGCCGGTGATCCAGCGCGTGCAATCGACCTTCATCGAGGCGCCGCAACTGAAGGAGTTGATGGGCGCGCACAGGTCGGCCTGGATGGTGCTCTCGCTCAACCCGCGACGTTCCGGCACCACCGTTGCGATCGACGGCCACGACCGCTGGCTGATCCATAATCATCTGAGGCCCGACGAGCCTGAGTTCGACTCGGTCGATCGCGACTGGTCGATCCGCGCCATCCTCGGCGTCGACGAGCGGTTCGAGTACAAAATCCTCAGCAAGGAGGATTGGGTCGGGCGCCGGCTGGTGGCCGATCGCTTCCGCGACCGCAAGGTCTTCATCTGCGGCGACGCCGCGCATCTGTGGATGCCCTATGCGGGCTACGGAATGAATGCGGGCATTGCTGATGCCGTCGACCTCTGCTGGCAATTGGCGGCGCATCTGAACGGCTGGGCACCGGCTTCGATCCTCGATGCCTATGAGGCGGAGCGCCAGCCCATCACCGACCAGGTGTCGCGCTTTGCCATGGATCACGCGATGAAGATGATGGCGCAGCGCGGCGGCGTGTCCGCGGAGATCGAGGATGACACGCCGCGCGGCCACGCGGCGCGCGCTTCGCTTGCGAGAGCGGCCTACGATCTCAACGTGCAGCAATATTGCTGCGCAGGCCTCAACTTCGGCTACTATTACGATGCCTCGCCGATCATCGCCTATGACGGCGAAACCCCGCCGGCCTACGCGATGGGGAGCTTTACGCCCTCCACCGTGCCGGGCGCCCGGGCGCCGCATGTCTTCCTGCGCGACGGACGATCGCTCTACGATGCCTTCGGATCGGGTTATACGTTGCTGCGGCTTGACTCGGCGATCGATGTGGCGCGGCTGCTCTCTGCCGCAGAACAGCGCGGCATGCCGATCGCGCTGGTCGACATCGCGCCGGACGAGGCGAACGGGGCCTATGCCGAGAAGCTCGTGTTGGCACGACCCGACCAGCACATCGCCTGGCGCGGGCAGGCCGCGCCCGAAAATCCGCAAGGCCTGCTGGCGCGCATCACTGGTGCCGCGGCGTGATCGAATAGCAGGCTGCCTGCCAACGGCACGGCAGCCTGGTCGAGCCTACAAACAAGAATACGTAATGGGGGAGGAGAAATTGTTTCACGTTGCAAGGCGCCGCATTCTGGCCGTCCTGACGGCCGCGACTTTTGCCGTGCTGCCGCTGGAAGCCGGCCGCGCGGCCTATCCGGAGCAATTGATCAAGATCATCGTGACCTTCCCGCCCGGCGGCAGCGCCGACACCGTCATCCGTGCGCTCGAGCCGCTGGTCACCGCCGAGCTCAAGCAGAGCCTGGTGATCGAGAACCGCGCCGGGGCAGGGGGCAATATCGGCATGGCCGCGGTGGCCCAGGCCAGGCCCGACGGCTACACGTTCGGCGTTGCGCCGGCGGGCGCGCTGACGGTGAACCCGCACCTCAATTCGTCGATGCCGTTCGACCCAAAGGATCTCGCGCCGATCACGCTGCTGGCGGAAATTCCCTTTGTGCTGGTCGCGTCCGCGAACGTGCCCGCGCACAATGCAGCAGAGACGATCGCGCTCGCCAAGGCGAAGCCGGGCGCGCTGTCGATCGGGCATGGCGGCAATTCGACCGCGATGCATCTGACGGCCGCGCTGTTCACGCAGAAGGCGGGGATCAGCATGGAGCTCGTTCCGTATCGCGGGACGGCGCCGGCAGCGGTTGATGTCCTTGCGGGACATGTCCCCTTCGCGGTGCTGGATATCCCCGCATCGAGGCAATTGATCCTCGAAGGCAAGCTCAACGCCGTCGGCGTTTCGTCGGCGCGCCGGCTTCCATCCTTGCCCGATGTGCCGACGCTTGCCGAGAGTGGCATCGCGGGCTTCGAATCCGTGGGCTGGTTCGGGCTCGTTGCTCCCTCAGGCACACCCGCGGACGTCATCAGCAGGCTGAACGAGGCTTTCACAAAAGCCCTGAAAGACCCGGTGGTGGCCGAGAAGATCCGGACCCTCGGCGCAGAGCCCGCGCCGACCTCGCCGGAGCAGTTCGGCCGCTTCATTCAGAGCGAGAGCACGAAATGGGGCAAGCTCATCAGCGAGGCCGGCATCAAGGCGAACTAGTTAGCTAGGCCTTCCTCTCCGCCGATCAAGCTTGCTTTTTCTGACGGAGCCGTGACGGCCAACCGATCCTGACCAGGGTCTCGTCCGGGTCCGACAGCGCAAACTCGTACATTCACCACAGCGTGTCCTCCGGCCCCTGTCCGTTGGCCAGCTCGCCCGAAAACTCTCGCGCGAGTTCGTCGACGGCCTCGGTGTAGAGATAGAGGCCGAACGGGTTGCGGCCTCTGATCAGCCAGCCTTCGACGGCATCGGTGAGATGGAGATGGCCGCCCTTTCCATCGGAGAGGATGCGATAGCTGTCCTCACCGTCCTCCGGCTTGTCGCTGTCCGCGCGCGTAAAACCGAGYCGGGCGTAGAATTTCTCCGAGGCGTCGAGGTCGTTGCAGGGAAGGATGGACGTCAGTGCGTGAGTTGGYGTCATGCGAATCCTTTTGCGGTAGAGTGTCGATACTTGGGGACGGAAGGTTCAAAGTCGTCACGGCCCGCCGTCCCGACCAGCTTGCGTCCTTTTGAAGACGACCTTATAACCTCGCGGAGGTGCCGAAGGGGCGCCTTCCCGCACAAGAGGCTCTCACCCTTCGAGAGGTTGTCCGTTTTCTTCCGGCGATACGATCCTTCGATCGGCATCCGGGAAGGCTAACGATGACGAGCTCTTTGTTCGGCAATAGCGGGAGTGTCGGACGCCTCATTGGGGTTGTCATGAACACCGTATTCTCGTCGGGCGCTGCGATGCTCGAATTCCCAAGCACGTGCGATGAATTGTTGCGTGAAATCAAAATTCGCGCGCGGTTACGCTTGAATGATCTGACCAATGAATCGCCGGATGTCATATTCTACGCACGCTGGATATCGAGGCGGCGACGCTGGGCGTGGCCCGAGAAATGGAAGTTCCCGCGCTCGGGAACGCGCAGACCATCGGGACTGCATTGCAGTCGACCAAAGTACAGCTCGTGATCCTGGACGGCCTGAACCATGAAGCCGAACTGAGTGCGGTCGATCTCGTCCTGCCTCGAGTTCGTCAGTTTCTGCATGGCGGGTCATCATCATGACGGCCGGTGACTTACTCGGTTCGACCGTGAACGCGAAGCCGCTGTCGCGCGGGGGCGCGCGCCCSGCGCCCCCGCGACCAGAGCGGTGACGGGTTGAACCTGCTACCGTCGCGGCCCGACCAACAGCATCCCGCCAGCCGGCAGGGAGCGAGGTGTTTCACGACGATGTTCGACAAAACCTACCGGCAGCGCCTCGAGGCTGATCTTGCGCAATGGGAAGCCGACGGCGTGATCGCGCCGGCGACGGCCACCTCCATCCGCAGCGCGCTGCCGCCGCTCTCGCCCGGCATCAACATCGCCGTCGTCGTTGCCATCGTCGGCGGTCTCTTGATCGCAGCCGCCTTCCTCGCCTTCGTCGCGGCGCACTGGACGGAGATCGCGCGGCTGCTGCGGTTCGCGATCCTGATCGCCGGCATGGTCGTCGCCGGCGGCCTCGGGGCGTGGTTTGCCGCGACGGGCCGCAATGTTCTCGCCGATCTCTGTGCGAGCATCGGTGCGATCATCTTCGGCGCGGGCATCGCGCTGGTCGGCCAGATGTATCATCTCGGCGAGGATTTCGCCGGCGGCATGCTGCTGTGGTCGATCGGAGCATTTGCCGCCGCCCTGCTGACCGGATCGCGCGGCGCGCTTGCGGTCGCCCTCGTCGCGGCCTGCATCTGGACCTGCATGCGCAACTATGATGCGCCTGATGTCCTGCATCTTCCGTTCGTGGCGGTCTGGCTGATCGCCGCCGCGCTCGCGCTTGCATGGAATTCCCGCGTGGCGGCCCATCTCGTCGCGGTCGCGCTGCTTCCGTGGTGGATCGCGACATCGCTCCGCTTCGAACTCGACGGTGCCCAGCCGTCGTTCGTGCTCGCGAACGGCGCCGCCCTGCTGTTCGGCGCCGGACTCGCAATCGCCGCTGTGCCGACGCCGAGGGCGCTGCGCCTCGGAACGGTCCTGTCGATCTACGGAGCGTTTTCGCTGGCCGCCGTCGCTTGCCTGGAGGTGACAACGGTCGACGACATCATCCGCTTCCGGAACAGCACGGTGCCGGCCCAGCCGCTTTGGGCGATCCTGTGCGGGGCCGCGGGCGTGATCCTCGCGCTTGCGTCCGCCGGGATCACCAGGCGTGCGGGTGAAATCCTTGCGGCATGTTCGATCGGGCTGGTCCTGCTCGCGGCGCCGATCTGGCCGGCATCCACGGCCGGCGAGCCCTGGTTCGCCTATGCCGCGCTGCTCTGCGCCATGCTGTGCCTTGTTGTCTCCGGTGTGCTCGATGATGTGCGTCCGCGGATCGTTGCCGGCTGGCTCGGGATTGCCGGCGTCATCGCGGGCATCACCTGGGCGGTGAAGGGCTCGCTGCTGCGCCGATCGGCCTTCCTTGCCGCGGCCGGTGTGATTGCCGTGGTATTTGCCACCGCGCTCAATCGCGCGCTGCCGAGGGCCCAGCGATGATGGAGTTGACCGCGTTCGTGACAAAACTCTGGCAACGCATCCCGAAAGCCGTGCTGTTCGGTGTCGCCGTCCTGCTTCAATGCGTGCTGCTGGTGCTGATGGTCGCCGATCGAATGCAGATCCTGCGCGAAGGCCGTGAGGTGACGTTGCAGACGCAGCCGGTCGATCCCCGCGATCTCCTGCGCGGCGACTATGTCGTGCTCCGCTACGACATCTCGCAACTGCCGGCGGGCACGCTCGCCGGCCAGCCGGCGGCCGAGCGCAAGCCCGCCGTGTTCGTCAAGCTCGCGCCGAATGCCAATGGTCTCTACGAGGCCGTCTCGGTGCATGCCGAGCCCGTCACGGTCACGGCTCCCGAAGTGCTGATCCGCGGCCGCGTCTCCTATTACGGCGGAACCTGCGGCTCGGGACCGCGCGTCTTCTGCGAGAAACTGGCGATCAAATACGGTCTCGAAAGCTATTTCGTGCCCGAAGGCGAGGGCAAGAAGCTCGAGCAGGCCCGCAACCAGCAGAAACTCCGGGTCGTCGCCGCCGTACTCCCCTCAGGCCGCGCCGCCATCAAGCGGCTGCTGCTCGACGGCGAGCCGGTCTATGAGGAGCCGTTATACTAGGCGCTGATCATTTGGCCTTCAGCGCCAGCCGCAGCACGTCCCACATTCGCGGATCGCTCATATGCGCCACGTTGAAGCGCAGGAAGTCCGATGCCGTTTGCGACACGCTGAAGACGTTGCCCGGCGCGAGCACCACATCCTCCTCGAGCGCGGCGCGCGCAACGGCGGTGGCATCCTGTCCACCCGCGAGGCGGCACCAGAGGAAGAAGCCGCCGCGCGGCATCAGCCAGGGCTCGATGCCCAGCGCCTGAAGTTTTCGCGCGACGTCGCGGCGCGTCCGCGTGAGCTTTTGCCTGAGCTCGTCCATGTGCTTGCGATAGCTGCCGCCGGCCAGGACCTTGGCGATGATCTCGGTCGCCACCGGGCTCGGGCCGCCAAAACTGGTCGCGACCTGGAGGTCGACGAGGTGCTCGATCCAGTCGGCCCGCCCTGCGATGTAGCCGCAGCGCACCGAGGCCGACAACGTCTTGGAGAAGCTGCCGATGCGGATCACGCGGTTCAATCCGTCGAGCGCGGCAAGGCGCGGCGAGCGCTCCGGCTCGAAGTCGCCGAAGATGTCGTCCTCGACGATGGTGAGGTCGTGCGTCGCGGCCGCAGTCAGAAGCCGGTGCGCGGTCTGGAGCGAGATCGTCGCGCCGGTCGGATTGTGCAGCGCTGAATTGGTGATGTAGAGCCGCGGCCGCTCAGTCGCGAGGATCTGCTCGAAGCGCGCGACATCGGGGCCCGACGGCGTGTAGGGCACGCTGACGATCTTCGCCTGATGCGCCCGCAGCAGCGCGCGAAAATTGAAGTAGCAGGGATCGTCGACCAGCACGGTGTCACCGGGACGGAGCAGGAAGCGGCAGATCAGGTCGGTCGCCTGCGTGCCTGAACCGGTCAACATCAACTGGTTGATCGATGCCTCGATCGCGTCTTCGGCGAGGCGCGCGAGCAGTAGCCGGCGCAGGGCAGGAGAGCCGCTCGTGCTGCCGTAATTGGTCAAAACGCTCGCGTCGGTGCGGGCAAGCGCACGGGTGGCGCGGCGCAAGGCCGCCTCCGGCATCCACTCCGGCGGCAGCCAGCCGCAGCCGGGTTTTGGCACGGCATCGTCCGTGTCGAGCGATTGCCGCGACACCCAGAACGGGTCCACGGCCCGGTCGCGGCGGGGCTCGACTTCGGTCAGCGCCAGCGGCGGGGTGACGGCCGATGAGACATAGAAGCCCGAGCCGCGACGGGCGCGGATCAGGCCGTCGGCGGCCAGCCGATCATACGCTTCGACGACGGTGGACGGCGAAACACCCATTGTCGCGGCAAGGCTGCGAATCGACGGCAGGCGGTCGCCGGTACCGAGTGCGCGGGTCGCGACCTTGGCGCGGATCGCGCCCATCACGTCGCTGGTCCGCGTCCCGCCCCGTCCCTTCGTTTGCGCCTCGCCGCCCAAGGTGTATTACCTTCCATATCCATACAGTTTTGCCGGATTGTACTGGATTGTCGCTGGTCTCGCCACCGGCGACGGTCGATGATCGTGACCCAAAAGGCGAGACGGACATGCAATCTGCAGGCAGTGGCTGGGGCAACGGGCTTCTCGGCGTCATCATCTTCAGCGGCTCGTTGCCGGCGACGCGCGTGGCGGTCGGTGGTTTCTCCGCGCTGTTCCTGACGTCCGCCCGCGCGGTCATCGCGGCCCTGATCGGTGTGGCCGTGCTCTTCCTGCTCCGCCAGGCGCGGCCGCAGCGGAAGGATCTCGTCTCGCTCGCCATCGTCTCCATCGGCGTCGTAGTCGGCTTCCCCCTGCTGACAGCGCTCGCGCTCCAGCACATCACCTCCGCGCATTCGATCGTCTTCATCGGGCTCTTGCCGCTGTCGACGGCGATCTTCGCGGTGCTGCGCGGTGGCGAGCGACCGCAGCCGCTGTTCTGGCTGTTCGCTGTCCTCGGCAGCACCACGGTGGCAGGCTTTGCTTTGTCCAACGACGGCTCGGCATCAGTCACCGGCGATCTCCTGATGGTCGCGGCCATCGTGCTGTGCGGGCTCGGCTATGCCGAAGGCGCCGCGCTGTCGCGCCGCCTCGGCGGCTGGCAGGTGATCTCCTGGGCGCTGCTGCTCGCGCTGCCGCTGATGGTGCCGGTCGCGATCCTGACATGGCCGCCGACGTGGAGCGGCGTCGGCGTGCCCGCCTGGATCGGGCTCGCCTACGTCTCGGTCTTCAGCATGTTCGTCGGCTTCATCTTCTGGTACCGGGGCCTTGCGGTCGGCGGCATTGCCCGCGTCGGTCAGTTGCAGCAGCTCCAGCCGTTCTTCGGTCTCGCGCTCGCCGGCTTCCTGCTGCACGAGCCGGTCGCATGGAGCATGATCGCCGCGACCGCACTCGTGGTCGTCTGCGTCTTCTTCGCGCGGCGATATGCCTGAGGCGGTGATCGCAGTTCCCGACCAGGGTCTGAAGTTGATGACCTTGATCGAACGCGCTTCCATCTGGTCATTGGCTCGCGACCACACCTTGGCGCGGTCGTTATGCGACTGCCAACGTTGATCTAGATCAACGTCTGTTCTTGCACGCAGTGCCGCACTGGATGGGAGAGTTATCTCCCCGGTGCATCGCGTGCCCTGTTTCGCGATCACAGTGACAGCATCCGCCTGGCTGGTCTGCTCGTTTCGCTGATGGGACGGTGATCGGCATCCTCACGCGACTGACAGAAATCCGCAGAAAGCAAGGGAAGGAGCACGTCATGCGACACGGAACCAAATTTTGGCTAGCCGGCGCCGTTATTGCCTGCGCAGCCATGGGCTCGGTGCAGTGGTCGGAGGAGGATGGTCTTTCATTCTCGGTTCAGAGCGCACAGGCCCGCGTAGGGCGACCAGCGACCCCAGTGAGTGTCGCCGGCGTCGCGCGGCGAACGACGCGCCGCGCCGTAGTCGGTGGAGCGGCCGTAGGCGCCGCTGTCGCGGCACCAACGTGCGCCCGCGTGCTGGTCAATGGCGCCTGGGTCTGTCGCTAGGAAAGCTCTGTCCTTCATGGGGTGATCGCAGCGACCGCGCTCGTGGTCGTGTGCGTCTTCTTCTTCGCGCGGCGGTTGGCGTGAGGCCTGTGCCTCACGCCTGCCCCATCACCGTCCGCGTCAGCGCGCTCCGGGCAAACTTCTTCAGCGGCATCGGCTTGCCGAACAGAAAACCCTGTACGAGGTCGAAGCCGAGCTCGTTGGCGGCGACGAGGTCGGCGCGGCTCTCGACGCCTTCGGCCACAGTGCGCGCGCCGTAGCCGTGGGCGAGCTCGACGATGTGACGGCACACCGTGCGCTTCAGCCGATCGCTGCCGCTGCCGGTGACGAAGTGCCGGTCGGCCTTCAGCTTGATGAAGGGAATCTTGTCCAGATCCATCAGTGACGGCCAGTTGGCGCCGAGATTGTCGATCGACAGGCCGATATTATGCAGGCGCACCTCGCGGGCGACCTCGACGAGGAATTCGAGATCGCGGATCGCCTCCTCGCTGTCGATCTCGATCGTCAGCCCGCCGAAGGCCGGATGCGTCGGCATGCGGCGGCAGAGATCGCGCACCGCCTGCGGCTCCTTCAGATATGACGTCGGCAGGTTGATCGAGAGATCGACCGGGCTCTGCTGCTCCAGGAGATAGTGCCAGTCCTGCAAGGCGCGCTCGATCACGAACTCCGAGAGTTCGCGCAAATGCGGATCGTGCTCTTCGGGGATGAAGTAGGCGGGCGGCACTACGCCCCAGGTCGGATGCCGCATCCGCACCAGCGCCTCGGCGCCGCTGCGGACCAAGGTGCGCGCGTCGATCTTGGGCTGGTACCAGAGCTCGAGCCAGCCGGCGTGAAGGGCCTCGCCGACATAGACGGCCGGGCTCGGCGCCGGCTCGTCCGRCAGCAGCATCGCGACGCGCTCGCGCAGCGTCTCCGCGGCAAACGGCGTGGTCAGTGGCGGCAGCATCGCGAGGCCATACTCCTCGCCGACCTGCTGCACGGCCCTGACGATGATGGACTCGCGGGCGCCGACGGCGAGAACCTTGCCGTCGAAGGCCTCGCGCACCAGCGTCTCCAGAAACGTGCCGGGCTCGATGCCGTCGGCGGCGATGCCGAGCAGGATCAGGTCCGGCAACTCGCGGGTCAGCACGGTCTGCAGCTCGTCCGCGCTGGCGCATTCGCTGGTGACGAAACCAAGATCCTCCAGCACCTCGGCGAGGAATGCGCGCAGATGGCGCTTGCCGTCGGCGACGCATGCGCGCGGCGTTACCTTTCGCCGTCCGAAGGTTTTGGGCCTCCGTCCGGCGAGCTCAACAAGTTCATCGTTCATCGCAAACCACTCCCGTTCCGCGACAGGTGTTAGCGATGGGAGCAGTTTCAAATATGGAGAGCTTCAGTCGATTGTTGAATTATCTGGGTAACGTTAAAGCCCGCATCACGTCTAAAATTGTCTGGATCTTCTTCCAGAAGTTTTTACGTCTGCCCGCGCGTCGCGCGCGGGCGTGCGGCAATCCCGCGCAATTTTTGCAAGACGCGGCTTGGCTGCGGACACGCGCGCTGTCCTGTAATCGGACGAGGTCGCGCGCACTTCGCCCAATTGAATAATGGACGCCTTAATTGCCTGTGGCCGTGGCGCGCTGGGTCATGCAGTACCAGCTCGCGACCGCGACTCAGGACGGGAAACGCCCTGTAGAATCCGTGCTTGTCGAGCTGCGCATTCAGCTCGTTCAACGCGCTACGAACCGCTCGCGTTTCGCGCGGCGCTGGCGCGCGCGTGCAATGCCGCCATCGTCGATGTCCGCCGGTTCGATCTCATCGCAACCTCCTTCCCGTCGCTCTTGCGGTGCATCGCAGGATCGACGCGATGGCAGCGATGGGAGAGTTCATTTTCACGCGATGCGCGCATGTTCCATGGTTTACGCGTGACAGTTCTGCGACAACGTGGCCGGCCGCGGCGGCGCAAATGTGAAGCACATCACATGTGTCTTGCTGCACCTGCGCTATTGCTGTGCGCAGCCGGTGGTGGGCTGTCGAGGATTACAGCAATGACGACGCGGCGATTGATGTATTGGTGGTTCAGATTCGTTCTGTCAGGGCGATTTACCGATCGCTTCCTGTGCCTGCCGCGGGCGGAGTAGCCGCGCCGCAATATCAGGTTTGCCCGATCAATTTGCGAAACGCCGCCGCGCCGTCCTGCACGGCGTCGCGTCCCTTCCAGGCCAGATAGGACAGCTTGCCGCCGAGCGTGTCGTGGCTGCGCAGCCGGCGCGAGCCGAGAATGTGGCCGACATTGGAGGGGAAGCGGCTCACCTCGGCGGACACCAGCGCCGCGATCGCATCCATCAATTGCTGGAGCCGGGCGCCCCATTGGCAACCCTCGATGCCGTCGATGCGGACCTTGAGCGCATATTCGGTGTCGTAGATGTCGGCGAGCAGGTCGCGCGCGACCAGCACGCGGTTGTGCTTGAGCGCGACCCGCAGGGCGAGCCGCTTGTCGTCGAGCCGGTCGAGCACCATGGGAACGACGCAGGCATAGGGCGTGGCGGCGACGTCGGCCACGCTCTTGCTCGCGGCGATCCTGGTGGCAAGGCGCACCAGCTCCCAGGACGTCTTCAGCCGCCTCGCCACCAGCGCCAGCGCAAAGGGCAGCGCGTCCGGGTGGGACTTCCTGAAGGCATCGAGTTGCGCGGTGATCTGGGCAACCTGGCCGTCGTCGAATTTCGCAATCTTCTCAGGCAGCTTTTCGTTGAACTTCGGCAGCGCGTCGCCGGCGCGCAGCACCTGCTGCATTTTCCTCACGTCGTCGAAGGCGGTGCGCGAGGCTGTGTATTGCGTGAGCTTGGCGCGTGCGAACTCGGTGCTCTCCGCCGATGCGAGGGTGTTCTCGAGGACCTTGAGGACCTTGGTCTGGAAGATCGACGCGGTTTTCAGCACTTCCTTCGGGTTGTTGGCGGTGACCTGGTCGTTGATCGCCTTGATGTAGTCGCGCGCCATGGTCGGCAGCAGGTCGCGGCAGATCCACTCCCAGATGGGCGTGAGCGTGTTGGGTGAAATCCGCCCCGCATTGGCATGCTCGGGTGCGCCGTCGATCAGGAGCAGTTCGAGCGGCGCGAAGAAATAGCGCGAGGGACTGGTGGCGCGTGCCTGGGTCGATCCGTCCTTGCGGAACTCGGCGCGCAACTTCGCCTGGATGTCGGACGAGCCCGGCATGTCGATGCCGCACAGTTCGAGCCGCTCGAGCTCGCTGAGCAGACAGCTGCGCGAGAGCGGCGTCAGCCTCTGCAAGAACTCGGACAGCCGATCGATCTCGTTCATGGCACGCAATCTTCCGCAGCGTTTCCCGCAGGCCTACCGGCCTCATGCGTGGAGGCATTTGCGCGCTCTCAATCGTGACTAAGAGAAGCAAGTTATTGTTAATTTATCCGTAAAAACCGGGAGGCGCGGGCGCCCGCTGGGGAGCGTTGGTTAAGGAGGCATTTCGTCGCCTGCTCAAGTTTTGGGCGAAAACCTCAACCTACGCGTGGTCGATTGCGTGGGTACTCAAGCATARATTGTGCCTGCGCCGGCATTTCAGCACAAAACTGCCAAAATTACCGTAGTCTTACGGAGCAAAAAGTTAACCACAGACCGGCCTCGGTTCCGCTAAACGAGTCACATGGGGTCACAGAACGATACGGCCACCGATTCGCGGCCGTCGGAATGGTTCGAAAGCAGCTCTGCTCCGACCGAAGAGCTCGATTTCGCCCGCCTGAACGCGGTCCGCGCCAAGGCCGCCGACGAGATGGCCAGCGCCATCGCCCGCGAGCTCAACGGCCCCCTGACCGCGCTCCTGCTCTACATGGGCGAGATCAAGCACCACAGCGACCAGCTCGCGCCGGTTACGGCCGATCGAGCCTATTTGCAGCGCGTGGTGGAGAATGCGCTGGCGCAGACCGAACGTGTCTGCGGCGTGGTCAAGCAGCTTGCCGGTCCTCACAGGGATGCCCTGCCGATCCCGTCCAGGACCGAGGGCGCCGAGTTGAACGCCGCCCGCGCACAGCAAGCGCAGCGCGTGCCGAGCACCGAGTTGCTGGGCCTGTCGGGCCAGAAGCGGCTGACCAAGCGCGAACGCGAGGTGTTGAGGCTGATCAGCGAGGGCTACTCGAACAAGCAGGGCGCGCTGCGGATGCAGATCAGCCCGCGCACGTTC
Organism: Bradyrhizobium sp. 2TAF36; assembly: GCF_052114925.1. Taxonomy (NCBI): domain Bacteria; kingdom Pseudomonadati; phylum Pseudomonadota; class Alphaproteobacteria; order Hyphomicrobiales; family Nitrobacteraceae; genus Bradyrhizobium; species Bradyrhizobium sp. 2TAF36. Next base: position 74,680 of record NZ_JBFRFR010000043.1, read on the forward strand.
GAGAGCCATCGCGCCGAGGCGATGCGCAAGCTCGGCGCGCGCAACACCGCGGACCTCGTCCGTGCGGCGCTGCTGCATTCGATCGATTGAGGTTCTGTCCTGCGCCGCCGGGCGGGCGATCAAGCCTGAGGATGGCCTAGGGACCCGATGGGCTCAGAGATAATCCTCGGCGAAAGGGCGCACCCGCGACGGCGGCCGCAGCGACTTGGGCTCTTCCTTCGGCGCGCTCGGAATGATCGTGATGGTCCAGCGCGGCGGCATGCTCGATTCCTGCTCCAGCACCGAGCGAACGAAACCAGTCACCGTCGCCTCGCCATCCTTCACCGTCGCGGTCCTGCCGTTGAACTGTGCGATGCGGAAGCGACGGACCTCTTTCTGATCCGCAGTCTCATAGGTGAACATGGAAACCCTCCTGGTTTCCGGCGACTATCGCCACCTATGATTAGCCATCTGTGAAAATCCCAAACCGTAGAAGTACGGCGGGCCTGGCGCAGTTTTCGTCAGAGCGTTTTTGAGCGAAGTGGATACGGTTTGCGCAAGCCCCGCTCCGATTCCATCGAAACGAAAATGGCTCTAGCCCTGCGGCTCCTGTGCGCGCGCGGCGGCGTAGGCGGCATCCATCAGGTCGAGGAGACCGTGGAATTCGGCCTCGCCAAGCGTCTCCGCGGTCTGCTCCAGCCGCAGCGCCAGCGCCGCAAGCCTGACATAGCCGAACGTTCCGGCCGCGCTCTTCAGCGAATGCGCTTCGCGGGTGATCCTGGCGAGGTGCCGCGCGAGCGAGAGCGTGCGGAACAGCTGCAGGCGCGCGCAGGTCTCGCTCCAGAACACGTCACGGACTTCACAGGCCCCGTCCTCGCCGATCTCCCGCACCAGCGCTTCGTACGCACCCGGCTCGCGCGCGGGCGCAGCATCGAGCGCTTTTGGCATCGGCGCGGCGGTCACTTCAAACATGGCTTTGGCCCGTCCTGGTCACGGTTCGTCTGCCGCGCGGCCTGTACGGCGCGAGGCACGCCCCGTGTCTACGGCATCCGAATTTCAGTTCCGGTAGCAGGACGATCCGTGTTTGCAGGCCGGCGTTAGCCGCCGGTTTACCAAGGCGCCGGTCAGCGCGGGCCGAGCAGCCGCTCGTACTGCGCCTTCACGGTGGCGTAGCATTCGCACGCCGTCTGGCGCAGGCCGTCCAGGTTGAGGATCTGGATGTGCCCGCGGCTGTAGTGGATGAAATTGGCGTGCTGCAACGTATTGGCGACCAGCGACACGCTGTTGCGGCGCGCCCCGATCATCTGCGCCATCGCCTCCTGGGTCAGCAGCAGCCGGTAGTCGCCCGACAGGTCATGGGTGTGCAGCAGGCAACGCGACAGCCGCGACTCCACCGGATGGGCGGCGTTGCAGCCCGCGGTCTGCTGGACCTGTGCGTAGACGGCCAGCCCGTGACGGGTGAGCAGCGTCCGCAAGGTGCTGCTCTGGTCGGCCGCGTCGCGCAGCCGGTCGAGGTCCATCACGGAGGCGGCACCGGGGACCAGCACGATTGCCGTGTTCAGCGCGCAGGCATCGCCCATGGTCGAGAGCGTTCCGAGCAGGCTGTCGCGGCCGACCATGGCGACCTGCACATGCTCGCCCTTGGCGAGTTTCACCACCAGCGAGATGACGCCGCGGTGGGGGAAGTAGGCGCGCTTGAGCGTTTCGCCGGTCTCCACCAGGATCGCTTCGTGCGGCAGATCGATCATGCGCAAATGCGGGCGGACTAATTCGTAATCCTCCGCCGACAGTGCGGACAGGAAACCGTTGGATGGGCGCGCCATCGTTTCCAAGACTGCCTCCGTCTCGTCAGCCCCCGAACTCGAAGCGAACGGGCTGCTCGCTGCACGGATAAGTTTGATCATGTTCTCGTCGGGATATATTGGCAATTGGGACAAGATGTCCGGTTGCGATGGCGCCCCCGCTGCACTGTGTGCACACCGGCATGCAGCAGGCCGGTTGCGCCGGGCTATCTTCACCGCGGGGCTCCCAGCAGGCGGGCGTGGCAGCCCTTCACCGCCGCATAGCAGTCGCAGGACCTCGTCTCCAATGCGTGCTCGTCGACGATCGCGATCTGGCCGCGGGTGTAGTGAATGATGCCGGCGCGCTGGAGCGCATTTGCGACGAGGGAAATCGCGTTGCGCCGTACGCCCATCATCTGCGCCAGCGTCTCCTGTGTCAGCGGAAGGAACTTGCTGTCGGACAGGTCGCGGGCACGCAGGAGCCAGCGCGCCAGCCGCGCTTCGACCGGGTGCACCGTATTGCACAGCACCGATTGCTGCGCATGCGCGAGCAGCGCCTGCTCGTGGCGGATCATCAGGCCGCGAAATTGCGCGCTTGCGGCCGCCACCGCTCGGAAGGCCGCGATTTCGAGCACGGACGCAGTCCCGGGGAAGAGCACGGCGGCATCCGTCGGAGCGATGCCGTCGGCAAGGGCGGCGCCGGCGCCGACGGCGCTGTCGCGGCCCAGCATCGCGACCTCGATCATCTGTCCCTCGGAGAGACCCACCGTGATCGAAACGGACCCGCCGTGCGGGAAGTAGACATGTCGCAGCGCGGCGCCTGCCTCGGCCAAGACAGATTCCCTGACCATTTCGACTGTCGCGAGATGGGGGCGCAGCAGATCGAAATCCGCCACGCCGAGCATTTGCAGCAACTGGTTGGACGGGTGGCCGCTCGCGGTCATGCAGGTCAATCCGGCGCGTTCGATGGTACGATCGGGCGCCGCGCCCTGTGCGTCATCCAGTTGCACGGCGACCAAAACATATTGTAAGGGTTGTGGTGTCGTCCATATACCCGTTGGGGGGGCAGACAGGCTGCGGCATTTGCGGCGGAAATTGAGAAACGCACGCTGATTCGCGCGTTAATTAGGGGTGTCCGTCTTGCGCCGGGCGGCAGGAAAAAGCGGCAAGAGGGCTGTCATGAGCCGCTAGCACCGCATCTGCGCCGCCATCGGACGCCGGCCGGCACCTGCGGCTTCCCCTCAAGCGGGCATTCTCGCCATCCGGGACTGGTCTGCGCGACTTCGCGACGCCGCGACTGTCGCACCACTTGCGCCTGATTTCCCGACAGGACCGTTGACGCTTGCGGCCATCAATGTTTCGACCCCAGCCAGGGGAGAGCGGCGTGCCCCGCGGTTTGATGTTTGAATCGCCGAAACGGGAAACTCAAACGGGGACGGCAGACCTGCACCATATTCTCGTCGAAGACGACCCGATGGTGTGCATGGCCATCGAGATCTATCTGCAGCGGAATCATTTCCGGGTGACGATTGCCGACGGAGGAGAAGCCGGCCTCCGCGCTCTCGAGAACGAACAGGTCGATCTGATGATGATCGACATCTTGATGCCGCATATGCGCGGGTTCGAGTCGATCCGGATCTTTCACGAGCGCGCCGGCCATTCCGCTGATCGCGATGTCCGGCTACGCGTTCGCAAATTTGAACGCGCCCGCACCCGACTTCCTCCGGATGGCGCTGGAGCTCGGCGCTGCGCGTTGCCTTCGCAAGCCGTTTACACCGGATGCGTTACTCGCTGCCATCAAGGATTGCCTCGCGGCGCAACGTGCTGTCTCCGCAATTGGGTTAGCGCGGTAGCAATCGCGGCGGCCGCGAAATAAGCGTTCGTTTACCGCAAGCGCAGCTGTTGCGGATTGAGCAGGCGAGCAGCGGGCGGCGGTGTGAGCGATTCTGATTGCGCGTGATTTGATTCAATTCGCGCGGCCCGTGCATATCGTCCTTCGCCGACGGGATTTTTCGCGCACGTCGCCGTGTTGTTATCGGAGCATTTACCTATTGCGTCTGTCGCGTGAGATGCGGCGCCGCTTTTGTCGCAAGACGCTATCGCAGGCCTCGAAGCGCAAACTTGTCTTCAATATCCGTATTAGCACGGAGGCTGAAATTAACGGGACCGTGAAAGGGGTTGTCTAACGATCCAGGCGCGGACCTCCGCCGAACTCCAGGTGCGGCCCAGGCGTCGAAGTCCGGCTCAGTAAGGCGTAGCTCATGGATGATCTGTTGCGGGAGTTTTTGACGGAGACCAGCGAGAGCCTGGACACCGTCGACAATCAGTTGGTGAAGTTCGAGCAGGAGCCGAATAACGCCAAGATCCTGGATAACATCTTCCGCCTGGTCCACACCATCAAGGGCACGTGCGGCTTCCTCGGACTGCCGCGGCTTGAAGCGCTGGCGCATGCCGGCGAGACCCTGATGAGCAAATTCCGTGACGGCATGCCGGTGACGGCCGGCGCGGTGACGGTGATCCTGTCCTCGATCGACCGCATCAAGGAGATCCTYGCCGGSCTSGAGGCGACCGAAGCCGAGCCCGAGGGCACCGACCGCGATCTCATCGACAAGCTGGAAGCGATGGTCGAGCAGGGCATGGCGGCAATGGCCGCAGGTGCTGTTGCTGATGCACCGCCGCTCGTGCCGGAAGCTCCCACTCCCGTCGAAGCAAAGGCCGCACCGTCGAAAGAAAAAGAAATGACCGAGGGCWCGCTGATCGAYCAGACCCTGGAGCGYCCGYTGCGTCCGGGCGAAGTCTCGCTCGACGAGCTCGAGCGCGCCTTCCGCGAGACCGCGATCGAAGCGCCGGCCCCCGTCGTCAAGGCCGAGCCCGCGCCGGCTGCTGAAGCTCCCGCGCCCGCCGCCAAGGAAGCTGCGAAGCCGGCCAAG
>NZ_JBFRFR010000044.1:0-77079 GCF_052114925.1 Bradyrhizobium sp. 2TAF36
GGTAGGATGTGACGATTGGAAGGGGAGGGAAATACCGGACTCGTTGATCTAGTCCGCCTTCGCCAAGGCTTCGGCGGGACAGCCTTCCCTGCTTCGCATGGATAGACCTCCGCCCGGCTCGCCCAGCCGTAGCTGCGAAGCAGCGAAGGCTGGTGCCCCTGGCCGGAATCGAACCAGCACTCCTTGCGGAACTCGATTTTGAGTCGAGCGCGTCTACCAATTCCGCCACAGGGGCTCCCGGTCGGCCCCTGGAAAAGGGCCTCGCAAAGCGGGCGGACTATAGCCATGGACAGGGCAGGGTCAACCCGCGCCAAAGTGATCCCGGCCGTTCTCGACAGCCGCCTGGGCCGGGGTTAGAGCCTTAAGAAAGCGACCCATCCGGAAGAGGCTGCCGTGACGACCCAGAGTGCCGCAATACCTGCATTCAGGCCGGCTGGGACCGGTCCCGCGCTGACCGCCTCGGTGCTCGTCACGCTGATTGCCGCCGCGACCATCGCCGGCGCCTGGTTCTTCCAGCTCGTGCTGGAGATCCTGCCCTGTCCGCTGTGCCTGGAGCAGCGCTACGCCTATTATCTCGCGATCCCGGTCGGTGTGCTCACGGCGCTTGCGGCGCGGAGCGGGGCGCCGCGGCCGCTGCTGCTCGCGGGCCTTGCGATCCTCGCGCTGGCGACACTCGCCAATGCCGGCCTCGGCACCTACCACTCCGGCGTCGAATGGGGTTTCTGGAAGGGCCCGACCGATTGCTCCGGTCCCGTCATCAATCTCGGCAATGCCGCCGACCTTCTGTCCAAGCTCGATACCGTGAAGGTGGTGCGCTGCGACGAGGTGCAGTGGCGGTTTCTCGGCCTTTCGCTCGCCGGCTACAACGTGCTGATCTCGCTGTTGATGGCCGCGATCGCGGCGTGGGGATTTTTGCGGACGGCGAGGCGTTAGGTAAGCTGCCGTAGGGTGGGCAAAGCGACTTGTCCGCCGTAGCTCGAAGAGCGAAGGCGGAAGCGTGCCCACCATTTTTAGCGATATTGCGGGAGCATAGTGGGCACGGCGCTAGCGCGCCTTTGCCCATCCTACGAGACCGGAGCTCCGCTACGACTGCGGCGCTTCGCTAATCATCCACATCGTCCTGCGTGCGGCCGAACAGGTGCACGATGCCCGGGGTCGCGATCGTCACGAACACGAAGCGCGACAAATGATGGGCGCCGACGAAGATCGGGTCGATGTGCAGCGTGAGCGCGAGCGCCAGCATCGCATCCATCGCGCCCGGCGCGAAGGCGACGACGACATCCGATAATTTCACCTGCGCGGTGAGCGCGACGATGCCGACGAAGATGGCCGAGACGGCGATGGCCACGGCAAACGAGCCCAGCGCCGCATGGATGTGGCCGGCGAGCGTCTTGATCCGCATCCGCGCGAAACGGCTGCCGATCAGCGCGCCGATGCCGATCAGCGCCACGCCGCGCACCCAGTTCGGCAGGCCGCCCTCGACCCAGCCTGCGCCATGCAGCACGCTGGAGGCGATCATCGCGCCGAACATCCAGCTCGCCGGAAACTTGATCAGCCGCAGCAGGAGCGCCGCGGCCAGCGAGGCCGCGACCAGCTCCACGAGCTCGAGCGGCGAGGCGATCGTCGTCGTCAGCGACGGCGCGACGGAGGGCGCCACGCCCGCGAACGCGAGCACCATCGGCAGCGCCGCGGTGAGGATGATCACGCGCAGGGTCTGCACCACCGCGATGCCGGGCAGGTCGGCGCCGCGCTCGACCGCCAGGATCGTGATCTGCGACAGCGCGCCGGGGCTGCCGGCGAGGAAGGCCGAGGTGCGGTCCCAGCCATGAATGCGCTGGAGGTAATAGCTCGAGCCGAAGGTCGAGCAGAAGGTCGCGAGCGCAAGCAGGCCGATGGTGAGGGGATAGGCGCTGACCTGTTGCAGCAGGTGGCGCGAGACGACCGAGCCCAGTGAAATGCCGAGCAGCACCAGCACGGTCTGGGTCAGGATCGGCGGCAGTGCCAGCTGGCGGCCGGCGATCGCGGCGATCCCGACCGCGATCATCGAGCCCGAGATCAGTCCCCCGGGAAGTCCGGCGACCAGAAACACGAGGCCGCCGGCGGTGCCGATGACGAGCGTCTCCACCGTGCTCAAGATCTTGGCACGGCTTGGCCATTCGAACGGCAGGGAGGCGGTGATTTGCTTCACGCCACCTTATCGCAAATCAACGAGAGGCGCACAATTGCAGCCTCGTCATGCCGCAATGCGCGCGCCTCTCACGGATGCTCGCGAGCCGTAGTGTGACGGATTTACTTCTTGTCGGCGGCGGGGGCGGCGGTGCCGGCCTTCGCTTCCTTCATGCACTCACGGCGGAATTTTTTGCGCTCCTTGCCCTTCAGTGCCTTGGCGTCCGCTTGCTTGGAGCATTCGAGCGACTCCGCCGAGCGCTCCTTCGACGCCTTCTTGTCGGCGGGGGCGGCGGCAGTTGTGGTCTTGGCGTCGGTCTTGGCAGCCGGCGCGGCGGTCTGCGCGAAGGCGGTGCCGGTGGCGAGCAGGGAGGTCAGGGCGACGATGGCGAGGCGAGACGTGAAGGTCATGGTGGTRCACTCTTGCGAGATTGCGGAGGGTTGGGAACGTCGGCTCGCCTTGCTGAACGCGACATGAATAATCCGAACCGGGGGGATCACTATATTTTGGCGGCAGGCGCCATCGCTTCCTTGTCGCGGCCGGGCGGCACGCTAGGATAGCAATCCTCGTTTCGCTTCCGTCGGGGAAGACCAAGGAGGAGGACCAAGGATGACCATTCAATCAAAATTGCTGTGTGCGGTTGCATTGACGGGCTTTGCCGCGCTGGTCGCGAGCGCGCCGGCGCAGGCGCTGACCTCGCAGGAGTGCAGTGCGAAATACCAGGCCGCCAAGAAGGACGGCTCGCTTGGCACAACGAAGTGGAATGACTTCCGCAAGGCCCAGTGCGGAGCGGATGCGACGCCTGCCGCCGCGCCGGCCGCCGCTGCTCCGGCTGCGCCCGCCGCTCCCGCCGAGCCGAAGCAGGCGAAGAAGGAGGCGGCCCCCGCTGCCGCGCCAACCCTGCCGGCCGGACCTGCGATCTATCCGAACGCCGTCGATCCGAAATACGCCAAGGAGACCGCCGGCAAGGCGCGCCTCCACACCTGCGTCGACCAGTACAACGCCAACAAGACCACCAACGGCAATGGCGGCATGAAGTGGATCGAGAAGGGCGGCGGCTATTACAGCGAGTGCAACAAGAAGCTGAAGGGCGCCGCCTGAGCTTCGACATGATGCGATGGCCGGAGCAAAGCTCCGGCCATTAGCCCAACAGCTTCTCGGCCGACTTCGCCACGAGCTGCGAGCGTTTGCGCGGACCGCGCTCGACGAACAGCAAGCTCTGGCCGAAGATGAAGCAATAGAAAAGGAAGGCCTGCGCCTCGGCCGCCTCGGCCTCGAGGCCGGTGGCGCGGTAGAGCTCGGCGACGTGCTTGAGCCGCGCCGCGTCCACGCTCGCGACTGCCGTGGCGGCGTTTTCGTCCGAGCGGGCCCATTGCCGGATCGCGAGCTCGATCGCCATACCCTCCGGATTGAGCCGCTCGGAATAGAGCTGGATCACCGCCTTCAGCCGCTCGCGGGGCTCTTGTCCATCGAGGCTTGTCTGCTGCGCGATCGACGCCGCGCGTCCCTCGCGCCAGCGTTCCAGCATGGCATCGAGCAGCGTGGCACGGTCGGCGAAGCGGCGGTAGAAGCCGCCCTTGGTGACGCCGAGATTCTTGGCGAGCACCTCGACCCTGACACCCTCGACCCCCGAGCGGGCAAGCTCGGTAAACCCTGCCTCGACCCAGACATCGCCCTTGCCGTCGTTCATGAAGGAAGCCTCACCGGTTCTTGATACGGTGCCGTATTGCTAACGCGAGGAGGCGCTGATACGCTACCGTATCAATGATCAGAGGGTGGAAAAACAGCAGGAGGAATTGCGATGCAGGAGGCGACCTATCGCGGCACGGTCTATCCGTGGCAGTGCGATCATGTCGGTCACATGAACATCATGTGGTATGTCGGCAAGTTCGACGAGGCCAACTGGAATCTGTTCGCCCGCCTCGGGCTGACGCCGAGCTATCTGCGCTCTTCCGGCCGCGGCATGGCCGCCGTGCAGCAGAACATCACCTACAGGCGGGAGCTGCTTGCCGGCGACATCGTCGAGATCCGCAGCCATTTGCTGGAGGTCCGCGACAAGTCGATCCGCTTCCGGCACGACATGACCAATGCCGAGACCGGCGAGATCGCCGCGTTCTGCGACATCACCGGCGTGCACATGGACCGCAGCCAGCGGAAGTCGGCGCCATTCACGGATGCGATCCGCGCGGTCGCTCTGCAGCATCTTGCCGAGCCGGCCGAGGCCTGAGCCATGGCCGCGTTCGAGCCGAAAAATCCGGGCTATCGCGCTGCTACCATTGCCATGTTCGACGGCCAGCCGGCGATGCGCACGCTCGGCATCGTGATCGTCCGCCTCGCGCCGGGCGAGGTCGAACTGGCCATGCTGCATTCGGCGGCCTTCACGCAGCAGAACGGTTTTGTCCATGCCGGCATCATCACGGCAGGCCTCGACAATGCCTGCGGCGTCGCCGCCTTCACCCTGATGCCGCGCGAGGCCGACATCCTGACCGTCGAGTTCAAGACCACGCTGCTGGCACCCGCCCGCGGCACGCGCTTCGTCTTCAAGGCCGAGGTGGTCAAGCCCGGCCGCACGCTCACCTTCTGCGAGGCCCGGGCCTTTGCCGAGCACGAGGGTAACACCACGCTGATCGCCACCATGACCGGGACGCTGATGGCGATGCTGCCCCGCGCGGCGGCTTCGCCAGCGCCGGCGGCGATCCGCGCATAGCATGGCGATGACATCGCGCCCGCAACGCTCTATATGACGCGTAACAGGTCCCGGTCGCGAACCGTATTTGCAGCGATGGGACCGAAACGGGACGAGATATGGCTGGATTCAGGAACAAGGGCCTCGTGGCGACGCGGCGTGCGGCGCTGACGCTGATCGGGGCTGGTGCCCTTGCGGCAGGTCGGATCACCTCTGCGCGCGCGGCCGCCGCCGATGACGAGGTGCTGACCGAAGCCAAGGTGTTGCGCGACCCCGATGTTCCCGTCGCCGGTAATCCCGACGGCAACATCAGCATTATCGAATGGTCCGACTACAATTGTCCCTATTGCCGCAAGCTCGAACCGGAGCTGCGCCAGGTGGTCCAGGACGACGGCAAGGTGAGGCTGGTGATGAAGGATTGGCCGATCCTCGGGCCGGTCTCGGTCACCGCGGCGCGGATCGCGCTCGCGGCAAAATTCCAGGACAAATACCATCAGGCGCATGATGCCATGATGGGTGTCAGCTCGCGCCTGACAGAGCCGCGCATCAACGAGCTGCTCGCGGCCGCCGGCGTCGACATGGACCGCCTGAAGCGCGATCTCACCGACCGTGCCAAGGACATCGACGCCGTCCTCAAGCGCAACAACGAGCAGGCCGAAGCCTTCGGCTTTAGCGGTACCCCCTCCTTCATCGTCGGCAAGTATCGCGTGCCGGGCGTGCTCAGCATGACCGAGTTCGAGCAGGTCATCGCCGATGCCCGCAAGGCCAAGATGAACTGACGCGACCGCATCGATCGCCGTCAATACAAAGGCGCCGCCGCGGACCCGCGACGGCGCCTTGTTCGTGATACGGCGTCGTTACTTCGACGAGATGCGGACCCAGTCCTTGTGCGCGCGATCGCGCAGCGCATCCCAATCGGCCTTGGCGACGTCCCAGTTCACGATGGTGCGATTGGACGTCGCGACCTCGCCATTGGCGACCGACGACGTCTGCATGGAGTCATAGACGTACACGCCGCAACCGAGCAGCAGCGCGCCCAAAATCATTCCGAAAAACGTCTGCATCTGCGAACCTCCGGTGACGGGCGATAACGTCGGCCCGGAGTGATGGTTCCGCGGCAGTACGGCGCAGATAAGGACGACCCGTTCATCCGCGGTTCAGCCACTCCAGCAGCTCTGCGTTGATCTCGCGCGGATAGGTGTGGCTGAGGTCGTCGATCTCGCGATAGGTGACATCGGCGCCGGTGGCGGAGAGGGCCGCCTGCGTCTGGCGCGCGGTCTGTACCGGAAACATCCAGTCGAGCTTGCCGTGGGTGATGAAGATCGGCAGCCCCTGCAGGCGCACGGCGTCCGCCATCTCCGCCATCAGCGGATGGAAGGTCGCCGACACCGGCGCGAGATGCGTGAAGGGCGAGGCGCCGTCGAGCCCGGTGACGTAGCAGAAGGTGCCGCCGTCACTCATGCCGGTCAGCAGCAGGCGCGAGCCGTCGATGGTCCAGCGGCTGCGCACCGTATCGAGAATGCGCATGAGGTTCGGCGTGTCGCTATCGTCGCCCATCAGCGCCCATGTCGGGCCGGTCGCGGTCGGCGCCACCAGGATCGCGCCAAGGCTGCGGGCATCGCGCAGCCAGCTCCAGAGAAAACCGCGGCCGTTGCCGCTGCCGCCATGCAGCGCCATCACCAGCGGCATGGCGCGCTCCGGCGAATAATATTCTGGCACATAGACCGAGAAGCCGCCGCGGCTGCCGGGCTCGTTGTGGTCGTGGAAGATGCCGGTGTGTTCGCCCGCGCCGGCTTCCAGCCGCGCCAGCAGATCGTCATTCTCGCGATTGGCGGCATTGAGGAAGAAGCTGCTCACCGGCGGAAACTGGGTCGACAGCGGATACAGCGCCTCCTGCGCACGAGGCAGATGGCGTAGCGCGCGGAAGACCGCGACGAGATCGCCATTGCCGCGCTCGACCTCGCGTATGCCGGCAAAGGCGGCGAGCGTCTCGTTGCAGGCGCGGTCGAGCCGCTCGCGCAGCCCCGTGAACTGCTCGGGCCAGGCGCCGATCGCAGCGTGCGCCGCCTGCAGCGCCGCGTCGGGCGCGCCGATCGCATTCATCACCGAGGCAAAGGCCGGCGGATGCAGATTCCGGGTGAAGAAGCCGAGTGCTTCCAGCGCGTTGAGCAGCGGCGGCAGCACGGTCACGATGTCGCCAACGACGGCCTCGCTCATCGCCGCTTTCCTTGCCTGATGTCGGTTCGATCTCGTCAGTGCAGCTTCGGCGCCTTCAAGAGCTTGAAGCGGTCGGTCGACGTCACCGTGACGTCGAAGGTGACACCTTCATGATGCACGGTCAGCGGCACGTCGACGCCGGCGGCGCCGAGCGCCCACATCGTCTTGTAGAAGGCGGTCTGGCTCGTCACCTCCTGGCCGTCCACCGCAAGGATGACATCGCCGGTCTTCAGCTCCGCGCGCGCGGCCGGGCCGTTGGTGGAAATCCCGATCACCACCAGGCGGTTGTCGATTTCGGTCGAATAGAGCCCGAGCCAGGGGCGCGACGGCTTGTTGACGCGGCCGAATTTGCGCAGATCGTCGAGCACCGGCTTCAACAGGTCGATCGGCACGATCATGTTGACGTGCTCGGCCTTGCCTTCGCGTTCGCGTTCGAGCTGCAGCGAGCCGATGCCGATCAGCTCCCCGCGCTCGTTGAGCAGCGCCGTGCCGCCCCAGTTCGGATGTGCGGGATAGGTGAACACGGCCTCGTCCAGCAGATATTCCCAATAGCCGGCGAATTCCTGCTTGGCCACGATCTGGCTCGCGACCGATCGGGTGCGCCCGCCGGCGCCGCCGACCACGACGCGGTCGCCGACCCTTGTTTTCGCCGAGTTGCCGAGCGGCAAGGGTTCGACGTCGAGCTGACCGAGCGCCTGCACGAGGCCGAAGCCGGTGACGGAATCGAAACCGAGCGCATGCCCTTCGACGACGCGCCCGTCGGCGAGATGCAGCCACACCGATTCCGCCTCGGTAATGAGGTAGCCGATGGTGAGCACCAGCCCGTTGTCGATCACGACGCCGTTGCCGGCGCGTTCGGTGCCCAGCGTTTCGGCACTGAAGGCGTCGGGCGGGATGATGGCGTGCAGGCCGACGACGGACGCGAGCGAGCGGTCGAGATCGAAACCGTAGTCGCTCGCGCGCGGCTGATTGGCCGGCGGCACTCTCCATTCGGTCAGGGCGGGCATGGAGTTCTCCTGGCTGAGAGCATTGCTCCGCCTTGGCCGGCGGAACGACGCGCGAAGCACTCATAATTTAGGCTGGAGGAGGCCGTCTTGAAAGCCTCGTTCCCAACTATTCCGGAGATCGCCGCGTGAAATCTTCGACAGGCACAGGACGCCCGCACAGGTGGCAAGCGGCCGCGCGATCCAGCACCGGCCGCATGGCTGCTGTCCCGCGACGTGCTAGGCGGGGTGCAATGAAGCTGCTAACCATTGCCGCTTCGTTTGACCAAGAGATCACGGACCGAAGCATGGATAACCGCAGCGACATCTGGCGTGGCGTCGACACGATCAAGGCGCGTTTCATCGACCTCAGCGACAGGGTCTGGGGCATGCCCGAGGTGTGCTACACCGAGGCGCGGTCCGCCGCCGAGCATCTCGCCGAGCTGCGCCACCAGGGTTTCCGCGTCACCGAGAACGTCGCGGGCATCCCGACCGCGGTGATGGGCGAGTGGGGTGAGGGCGGTCCGGTCATTGCCTTCATGGGTGAATATGACGCGTTGCCGGGCCTTAGCCAGGAGGCCGGCGTCGCCGAGCACCGTCCGGTCGAGACCGGCGGCCATGGCCATGGTTGCGGCCACAACCTGCTTGGTTCCGCGGCCCTGCTCGCCGCGACCGCGATGAAGGACTGGCTCGCCGAGAACAAGGTGCCCGGCCGCGTTCGCTATTACGGCTGCCCGGCGGAAGAGGGCGGCGCAGCCAAGGCCTTCATGGTGCGCTCGGGCGTGTTTGAAGACGCCGACATCGCCATCACCTGGCATCCGCATAGCTTCTGGGAAGTCGCGGTAACGCCGTCGCTCGCCAACACGCGTGCGGATTTCATCTTCACCGGTCGTACGTCGCACGCGGCGGCCTCGCCGCATCTCGGCCGCTCCGCGCTCGACGCGGTGGAGCTGATGAATGTCGGCGTGAACTACATGCGCGAGCATATGCCGAGCGACGCCCGCGTGCATTACGCCGTGCTCGACACCGGCGGCATCGCTCCCAACGTGGTGCAGGCACATGCGCGCGTGCGCTATTCGATCCGCGCCCGCGATCTGCCCGGCATGAACGAGCTGGTCGGACGCGTCAGCAAGATCGCAGAAGGCGCAGCGTTGATGACCGAGACCAAGGTCGAGATGAAGATCATCTCCGCGGTCTCCAACATCCTGCCGAATACGCCGCTGGAGCAGGCCTTGCACCGGGTGATGGAAGAGCTGGGGCCGCCGCATTTCGACGACGCCGACAAGGGGTTTGCCAGCCAGATCCGCGCGACGCTCAGCGACAAGGACATCGCGTCGGTCTATTACGCGATCGGCATGGAGCCGACCGATCGGCCGCTGGCCGACTTCCTGGTGCCGCTCGATGCCAAGCGCAACCCGCTGGTCGGCTCGACCGACGTCGGCGACGTGAGCTGGGTGGTGCCGACCGTGCAGGTTCACGCACCGACGGTTGCAATCGGCACGCCGTTCCACACCTGGCAGGTGGTGGCGCAGGGCAAGAGCGGACACGCTCATAAGGCCATGGTGCAGGCGGCCAAGGCGATGGCCGGGATCGGCATCAAGGCGTTGACCGATCCGGAGCTGATCAAGGCCGCGAAAGCGGACTTGCAGAAGCGGACCGCCAAGACACCTTATGTCTGCCCGCTGCCGGACCACGTCGCGCCGCCGCTGACCATGTCCGTGGCGTAGAATTTCGCCTCGATACTTCGTCTGATGCCGCGAACAAATTTTCCGCAGTGCAACGTGGATTCCGGCGCGATTTAGCGCCGGATTGCCGAACGCTTGGGCTGCGGAACAGAGTTTTGCCCAACAGACAGCCAGAACACCGTTTGCATACACATGGTCGCAGTTGACGCGCGGCCTATTCGGTGTGCCATCTACCGCCAGCAAAAACCCGGCGGCCGCGGTGCGGCTGCCTGCATCCATACGGGAACCAGACGGGGGACAACCATGCTGGATAAAGAACTGCGTTCGATGATCGGTGACGTGAAGGACGGCCGGATGGACCGCCGTGCCTTCATCATGCGTATGGCCGCGGTCGGCCTCACCGCCCCCCTCGCCAACCAGATCCTCGCGCTCGGCGGCGTCGCCATGGCGGAAGGTGCCCAGACCTACAAGCCGACCAAGCGCGGCGGCGGCGGTGCGCTGAAGCTGCTGTGGTGGCAGGGGCCGACCCTGCTCAATCCGCATTTCGCCACCGGCACCAAGGACCAGGACGGCGCGCGCCTGTTCTACGAGCCCCTCGCCTGCTGGGATCCCGACGGCAACATGAAGCTGGTTCTGGCGGCCGAAATTCCCTCGATCGAGAACGGCGGCCTCGCCGCCGACGGCAAGTCGGTGACCTGGAAGCTCAAACCAGGCGTCAAATGGCATGACGGCAAGCCGTTCACCGCCGATGACGTCGTGTTCAACTGGGAATATGCCAGGGATCCGGCGACCTCCGCCCTGACCATCGCGACGCTCCGCGACATCACGGTCGAGAAGGTGGATGACCTCACGGTTCGCATCCTCTTTAACAAGCCGACGCCGTTCTGGGCCGACGCCTTTGTCGGGGCTCCCAACACCATCATCCCCAAACATTTGTTCGCCGACTACAAGGGGTCCAAATCGCGGGAAGCGCCCACCAACCTCTCGCCGGTCGGCACTGGCCCCTACAAGTTCGTCGAGTTCAAGCCGGGCGATCTCGTCCGCGGCCAGCTCAATCCCGATTACCACATGCCGAACCGGCCTTATTTCGACACGGTCGAGATGAAGGGCGGCGGCGACGCCGTCTCTGCGGCGCGCGCGGTGATCCAGACCGGCGAATATGATTTCGGATGGAACATCCAGGTCGAGGACGACGTGCTGCTGCGCCTCGAAAAGGGCGGCAAGGGCAAGACCGTTTATGCCGTGGGCGGCGACACCGAATTCATCGCGCTCAACTTCACCGATCCGAACACCGAGGTCGATGGCGAGCGCTCCTCGATGAAGACCAAGCATCCGCTGTTCTCCGATCCGGCGGTACGCAAGGCGCTGTCGATGCTGGTCGACCGCGAGTCCATCAAGAAGGCGATCTACGGCCGCGCCGGCCGCACCACCGCCAACTTCCTCAACGGTCCCGAGAAGTTCGTCTCCAAGAACACGACCTGGGAATTCAGCATCGAGAAGGCCTCGAAGCTGCTCGACGACGCCGGCTGGAAGCCCGGCGCGGATGGCATCCGCGAGAAGGACGGCAAGAAGCTGAAGCTTCTGTACCAGACCTCGATCAACGGACCGCGTCAGAAGACCCAGGCGATCGTCAAGCAGGCCTGTCAGAAGGCCGGCATCGACGTCGAGCTGAAGTCGGTGGTGGCGTCCGTGTTCTTCTCCTCCGATGTCGCCAACCCCGACACCTACGCGCATTTCTACGCCGATCTCCAGATGTTCCAGATCCCGCTGAGCCAGCCGGATCCGTCTCAGCATATGCGCCGCTATCTGTCGACCAACGTCGCCACGAAGGAGAACAAGTGGCAGGGCACGAACTTCCCGCGCTGGGTCAACAAGGACTATGACGCAGCGATCGAAGCAGCCGAAGGCGAAATGGATCCGGTCAAGCGCGCGGCGCACTATATCAAGGCCAACGACCTCATGTTCCAGGACACCGTGTTCATCCCGGCGCAGCATCGCCTAAAGGTGGAAGCGGCAGCCAACAATCTGCGCCCGATCATCAGCGGCTGGGCCAACGAAACCGACAATCTGCACGATTGGTACCGCGAGGAATGATCCCCCAGCTCTAGACGGGGTCTTTCCCTATGAGTCAGTACGTCCTGCGTCGCCTCCTGATCGCGATTCCGAGTCTTCTCGGAATCTCGGTTGTGCTGTTCGTCGTGCTGGCGCTTGCGCCAGGCGATCCGTTCTCGGAACTGGCGACGAACCCGAACGTCCCGCCTGAGGTGCAGGCCGCACTTCGGGCCAAGTTCGGCCTCGACGATCCGATCCACCTCCGTTACCTGCACTGGCTCAACGCGATGCTGCACGGCGACTGGGGTTTCTCCTTCGTCAGCCGGATGAATGTCGACACGCTGATCCTCCAGCGTCTGCCGGCGACGCTCTACGTGATCGGCTCGGCGCAGATCCTGGCGCTGCTGATCGCGATCCCCGTCGGTGTCTATGCGGCAACAAAGCCCTATTCGCTGTTCGACCAGATCGCCAATACGCTCGCCTTCGTCGGCTTCTCGCTGCCGACCTTCTTCACCGGCATTCTGTTCATCCTGATCTTCTCGGTTACGCTGGACTGGCTGCCTTTCGTCTATACGACCGACATCAAGGGCACCGGCATCCATTGGGTGCTGGAGATGATCCGGCAGGCGATCATGCCGGTGGCGGTGCTCGGTCTGTTTCAGGCGGCGTCGATGACGCGTTTCGTTCGCTCGGCGATGCTCGACGTGATCCGGCTCGACTACGTCACCACGGCGCGCGCGAAGGGCCTCGGACAGGCCACGGTCATCGTGAAGCACGTGATGCGAAACGCGATGATCCCGGTCGTCACCCTGATTGCGCTGCAGATGCCGGCCGTGTTCGGCGGCGCCATCGTCACCGAGCAGATCTTCCGCATCCCCGGCATCGGCTCGCTGCTGATCTCCTCCATCCTTTCCAACGACACGCCGGTGGTGATGGCCGTTACCTTCGTCTTCGCGTGCCTCGTCGTGCTGTTCAATCTCATCGCGGACGTCCTTTATGGCTGGCTTGACCCTCGCATCTCCCTCCGCTGAGCGGCGCGTCTACTCGCCCTGGCGCGAGATGTGGCGGCGCTACAGCCGCCACAWGCTCGCCGTGGTCAGTGCGTTTCTGCTCCTCATTCTGATCCTGGCGGTGGTGGCCGGCCCCTTCGTCTGGCGGGTCAAGATCGACGACATCGATATCGTGGCGGGCATGCAGGGGCCGTCGCTTGCCCATCCGTTCGGCACCGACGATCTCGGGCAAGACATCCTGGCCCGCATGATCTATGGCGGCCGCATCTCGCTCGCGGTCGGCCTTGCCGCGATGCTGGTCTCGGTCTTTATCGGTGTCCTGATCGGTGCGCTCGCCGGCATGTCGCGCGGCGCGCTCGGCCACGGCCTGATGTGGCTCACCGATCTCTTCCTGTCCCTGCCGCAACTTCCGCTGCTGCTGCTGCTGATCTATCTCTTCCGCGACGGGCTGAAGCAGATGTTCGGTCCCGAGGGCGGCATCTTCATCCTGATCGTGCTCGTGATCGGCGGCTTGCGCTGGATGCCGGTCGCGCGGCTGGTGCGCGCACAGTTCCTGTCGATCCGCGAGAAGGAGTTCGTCGAGGCCGCCCGTGCGCTCGGCGCAAGTCCGGTGCGCCAGGTGGTGCGGCACATCCTGCCCAATGCGCTCGGTCCCGTGATCATCGCCGGCACCATCGACGTCGCTGCCGCCATCATCGCGGAATCGACGCTGTCCTTCCTCGGCCTCGGCTTCCCGCCGGATACGCCGACCTGGGGCCGGCTCTTGTACGATGCCAAGGATTTCCTCGACATCGGCCCGCACTGGGCGCTGTTTCCGGGCGGCGCGATCTTCATCGCGGTGGTCGCCATCAACTTCATCGGCGACGGCCTGCGTGACGCGCTCGATGCGCGACGGGTGATCTGATGGCGCCGCTGCTGGAAATCAAAGGGCTGAAAACCCACTTCTCGACCGACGACGGCATCCTGCAGGCCGTCGACGGTGTCGACATCTCCATCAACAAGGGCGAGACGCTCTGTGTCGTCGGCGAATCCGGCTGCGGCAAGACCGTGACCGCGATGTCGATCCTGAAGCTGATCGCCATGCCGCCGGGCCGCATCGCGGCGGGCCAGATCATCTTCGAGGGCCGCGATCTCGTGCCGCTGACGAGCCGTCAGCTCGACGAGATCAGGGCCAAGGAGATCGGCTTCATCTTCCAGGAGCCGATGACCTCGCTCAATCCGGTGCTCACCATCGGCGAGCAGATCGCCGAGAGCCTGCGCCGCCATGAAGCGGTGACGAAGAAGCAGGCGCTCGAGCGCACCATCGAGATGCTGAAGCTGGTGCAGATCCCCAACGCCGAAGGCCGCGTGCACAACTATCCGCATCAGTTCTCAGGCGGCATGCGCCAGCGCGTGATGATCGCGATGGCGCTTGCCTGCAGGCCGAAGCTGATCATCGCCGACGAGCCCACCACCGCGCTCGACGTCACCATCCAGGCGCAGATCCTCGACCTCCTGCAGGATATGAAGGAGCGCTTCGGCATGGCGGTGATGCTGATCACCCACGCCATGGGCGTCGTCGCCGAGACCGCGCAGCGCGTCGTCGTGATGTATGCCGGCAAGGTGGTGGAGGAAGCGCTCGTCGACGACCTCTTCGGCAATCCCGGTCATCCGTATACACAGGGCCTGATCCGCTCGATCCCGCGCATCGATCTCGACAGCGAGCACAAGACAAGGCTCGAAGCGATCGGCGGCTCGGTCCCGATCCTGATCAATCCGCCGGTCGGTTGCCGCTTCGCCCCGCGCTGCAAGTTTGCCATGAACGTCTGCACCGAGAAGGAGCCGCTGCTGCGCGAGATCGCGCCCGGCCACCGCATGGCCTGTCATTTGGGAGATACGCAGTTGGGAGGCACGGCATGACCGAGCCCTTGCTCCGCGTCAGCGGCCTGAAGAAATATTTCCCCGTGCACGGCGGCCTGTTGTCGCGCCAGGTCGGCAGCGTCTATGCGGTCGACGGGGTCTCGTTCTCGGTCAACCGCGGCGAGACGCTCGGCCTCGTCGGCGAATCCGGGTGCGGCAAGTCCACCACCGGCCGCTGCGTGCTGCGCCTGATCGAGCCGACCGACGGCGAGGTCGTGTTCGACGGCCAGGACGTGCGCCAGCTCAGCGGCAATGATTTGCGCGCGATGCGGCGGAACATGCAGCTGGTGTTCCAGGATCCGTTCGCCTCGCTCAATCCGCGCATGACGGTCGGCGCCATCCTCGGTGAGGCCCTGATCATCCATAAGCTCGGGTCGTCGGCCAAGGAGCGCGAGGAGCGCGTCGCCAGCCTGCTCGTGAAGGTCGGCCTCAAGGCCGAGCACATGCGCCGCTACCCGCACGAATTCTCGGGCGGCCAACGCCAGCGCATCGTGATCGCGCGGGCGCTCGCGGTCGAGCCGAAGCTGATCGTCTGCGACGAGCCGGTGTCCGCGCTCGACGTGTCGATCCAGGCGCAGGTGATCAATCTGCTGGAGGATCTCCAGGCGGAGCTGAACCTCACCTATCTGTTCGTCGCGCACGACCTGTCGGTGGTCGAGCACATCTCCGACCGCGTCGCCGTGATGTATCTCGGCCGGATCGTCGAGCTGGCGAAAGCGAGCGATCTCTACCGCAATCCGCAGCATCCCTACACCAGGGCGCTGTTGTCGGCGGTGCCGGTGCCCGATCCCAAGCTGAAGCGTGAACGCATTCGCCTCAAGGGCGACGTGCCGAGCCCGATGAAGCCGCCATCCGGCTGCCACTTCCACACCCGCTGCCCGATCGCCCAGCCGCGCTGCGCGGAAAGCGCACCCGAGCTGAAGGAAGGGGCGGGCGGGCACTTCGTGGCGTGCCACCTCGCCTGACGTCGCGCGAGGCGGTGCGCCCGTTCATCCGTCCCTGAGCAGGCCGTGCGCCGAAAGGGCCTGCCGGAAAGCCTCCACCGACGTGTGATGATGCGCGGAGAGGCCCGCTTCCCGCGCGCCGGCGACATTTGCCGCGAGGTCGTCGACGAACAGAACGGTCTGCGGCGTCCTCTGTAGCTCCGACAGGCAGAGGCGATAGCAGCGCGGGTCCGGCTTGGCCGCCTTGAACCGGGCCGACGTGTAGATGCGGGAGCCGAACAGCGGACGCAGTTCCGGCAGCAGCGTGTCGATATGGTCGGCGACCAGCGTGGTATTGTTGGTCAGGACGGCAACATCGACGGTTTCATGCAGGCGGCGGGCAATCTCCAGCACCGCGCGATCGGCCTTCATCGAACGGCGGCGTGCCTCCACCCACTCATCGAGCGACAGGGGATAGCCGATGCGCTCGCCAAATCCCCGCAAATAGTCGGCGGCATCGAGGGTGCCGGAGTCGCCTAGAAGCTCGAATCCGCTCTCCCAGATCGCCTTGTAGACGAACTCACTGGTGGTCCCCGCAAGCTCCGCCAGAAACGCGACGCGCCTTCCTCTGTCGTATTCGCAGAGGACATTGTCCATATCAAAGAGGACAAGCTTGATCTCGTCAGGCACGGGAACGCTCCCGGCCGGACCGAAACATCCGGCCGTGCTCAAAGTCATATCCCACTGGAACGCGGGCGACAAATCCGGGCACAAAGGCCGGACGTTGCGATACTGGTGTCGAGCGTAGCAGCTTCATGGCTACGAGGTGCGGCGGCGGGCCAGTTGATGCAGCACCGTGTCGATGGTCGGGACCGCACCGGTCTCGCGGAGCCAATTGTCGGCCAGCTCCCTCAGTTCGCCCGGCGTCAAGCCGAACTTGCGGCGGAATGCGCGAATGAATGTGGAATCGCTGCTGAAGCRCATGCCGACGGCGAGGTCGATCAGCCGCGTGTCCTCCGCGGACGGCGATATCAGCTGGCGGAAAGCGAGATTGAGGCGCTGCTCCCTCACATAGTGCGAGAGCCCGCCATCCGCCTCGAACAGCCGATAGAGGGTCGCGCGCGAGATCTGGAAGTGGCGGCACAATTCGTCTGCGGTGAGCGCGTCGGTCTCGAGATTATCCGCGATGCGGCGCTTGATCACCGCAAGATAAAGATGCCGCTCGGCGCGTTCGACTCCGGCCGCAATGTCGGCGGTCCCGCCGGCGGCCGCGGCAACGATGTCGGCGATCGCGTCGATCGTAGCCTCGGCGCTGCCCGCCTCGGGCTCGGGTGGCAGCGTAAGCGCCGCGTAATGGCTGGCAAGCAGGCGCGTATGAGGATGGTTTGACGGCAGCAAGGTAGCCGTCGCCGAATCCGGATGAGCAAGCCGTGGTGCCAGCATGGCGCGTTGCAGGATGATCGCCATCAGGCGGGTACGACTGCCGCCGCCGCGCAACACCGTCCGGTTCGGCTGCGCCATGTCGATCAGGCAGATGGCGCCGGGCCCCATCGTCACCTCGCGCCGGCCCGAGCTGAACCGCATCTCGCCTTCGACACACAAGGTGATCTGAAAGTGGTCCATCGCACCGCGGGCGACGTGCGCGGGCGTCCGGTCGTATTCCTGATCGGTCGCGCGGGTATCGACCAGCAACGCATTGCGGGTCATCATCGTCACGGTGGTGACATGGAAGTCGTCCTCCGTGGTGAGCGGAACGACATCGCAGATGTCGGCTGTCATGGCGCGCAACTGTCTCAGCGCGTCCACCCCGCGCCCCGGGATGTCCGCCGGCATGGTCTCGTTCACGGCCGTCTCGTCTGCATTGCCCCACGATGAGGCCGTGCCGCATGGACCCGATCGTCGAAGTCCGGCGGCCCCCCAACATCGCCTCGGGATGTAGCCATTCAGAAATCAGTGCGCAAGCGATGGTGGGCAGGAATTGGCGCGCGCCGACGTGCCGCATGTGCACACCGCGTTAGCCGCGCTTGCCAGCTACGCAGGAAAGGGCGGCGTTCGCTACGCCTGGCAGGATTCGTCACGCGCTCTTCGCGGGCCAGGGCACGACCTGTCCCGACATCACCATACGGTCGCGGCCGCTGTCCTTGGCGGCGTAGAGTGCGCGGTCGGCGCCGGCGACCAGCGTGTTGCAGTCCAGCGCGGTCTGAGATGGAAGGCTTGTCGCAGCGCCGATGCTTGCCGTAACCAGCCGGGAGGGCGGATTCTGCGCATGCAGCATGGCGAGGTCGTGCAGTGCCTCGCGAATCCCTTCGCCGACTTCGGCGCAACCATCCGGGCCGGTGTTCGGCAACAGAACGGCGAATTCCTCGCCGCCGTAGCGCGCCGCGAGGTCAGCCGGGCGCCTGGCCTGAGCGGACAGGATCCGGCCGAGCGCGCGCAGGCAGCCGTCGCCCGCCTGATGTCCGTAATGATCGTTGAATTTCTTGAACTGATCGACGTCGATCAACAGGAGCGAGATCTGCGTGCCGTCGCGCCGGGCGCGCGCCCATTCCTCCGCGAGGCGTTCGTCGAACGCGCGGCGGTTGGCAAGGCCGGTCAGGCCATCGGTGGTCGCGAGCGATGCCAGTTTGTCCTGCAAGTCCTTCTGCTCGGTCATGTCGCGCACGACCGCGACGACACCGTCGACCTCGCCGCTGTCGGAGGCTCGGGTCACGTGCAAGGCCGCCTCGGCCCAGATATCGCCCTTGTCGCGATGGCGCTGGCGATAGACGAACCGCGCTTCCTCGGCCTCGCCGTTCTTCAGCGCTGCGATAGCCTGCTCGACCCGCTCCATGTCGTCCGCGTGGATACCGGCCACCGCCGACGTGCCGAGCAGCTCCTCGGGAGACCAGCCGGTGATGCGCGCGCACGAGGGAGAGACGTAGAGCAGCCGGTTATCCAGCCCGATCCGGGATACCATGTCGCTGGATTGCTCGGCGAGCAGGCGGAAATGGGCTTCATTCGCGACTAGGGCCTGCGCCATTCGCTGCCGCTGCCAGAGCTGGCGGACCAGGTAGAAGCCGATCACCGCGATCAGCGCGACGAGGCCGAGCACGAAGGCCGTGCGTGCGGCTGCCGCGCGTCGCCAGGGCGCCAGCACGTCGTCCTGCGACTTGCTCGCCAGCACCATCAGCGGATAGCGGCTGCTGCGCTGATAGTAGCTCAGCCGCTGCACGCCATCGAGCGGCGACTTGAAATAGTAGACCGCAGCCGCCGGGCGACTTTTCCATTCCCTGAACAGCGGCGCATTGGAGAGGTCGCGCCCGATGAAGGCGCCGCTCTCGTCGTGGCTGCGCGCCAGCATGATACCGGCGTCGTTGAGCAGCGATGCCGAGCCGTTCGACCCGACGTCGAAGCGCTCGTAGAATTTCGCGAAATAGGCGACGTCGATCGTGAGCAGCGCGACACCGGCAAAGCTGCCGTCGGGGTGGTTGATCCGGCGTGACGCGGTGATGATCCACTGGCCGCCGGCGCGGCTCTTGATGGGCCGCCCGATCAGCGTGTCCTTCGCCGGGGAATCACGGTGCTGCCGGAAATATTCGCGATCGCTGTTGTTGAGCTTGGAGAAGTCGACATGCTCGGTCGTGGCAAGCCATCGGCCGGTTTCGTCATAGACGAAGATGCCGCGGATGCGCTCCGATGATTTGCGGGTCGGCAGGTAAGTCTGGAGCTTCGCGATCGTGTCCGGGCCGGTTCCGTCGAGTTCGAGCCGATGGACCAGTCCGACCAGGATCGTATCGGCGAGCTCGAACGTGTCGTCCGCGTGCTGGACCAGCGAATGCGCGAGGTTGGCGACGTCGATCTCGGCGTTCCTGAGATCGGCGTTGTGCGTTTCCCATTCGCGCCAGACGCTCAAGCCGAGGATCGCCACGCAGATCAGCACGACGAATCCCGCCGCCCAGAGCGGAAGGCGCGTCTTGCCGAGTTCGCGGTCCGTGACCATCGGCTTGCTCCAAATCGGAGCAAACCTCTCACTTTGGTCTTAACGGCCTGTTGCAACTTCCGCGATGATTTTGCGCGTCCGTAGTCAGCCGGAGGAGATCGTCGATATTTTGATCGACTCTCATCGTCGGATGTTAACTACGCCGCCGCGGCGTGATGTTTCGTGCGGCGTCTGCCGCGTCAGTCCATCAGCGTGAAGCCGACGCGCAGCGTCACCTGGTAGTGGCGGACGGCGCCATTCTCGATGTGACCGCGTGTCTGCACCACCTCGAACCATTTCATCTCGCGAACGGTCTTGGCGGCGCGGCTGATCGCGTTCTTGATCGCATCCTCGATCGAGGTCTCGGATGATCCGACCAGCTCCAGGATCTTGTAGACGTGATCCGACTCGGCTGTGGGCATGGTACGTCTCCCTCGTTTGCGTTGCGGCACCACCGCCACCCGCTCCCATTTGAACGGGTACCGGCGTTCCGGGTTCCATCGTCCGCCATGGCCCGCATGCGCCAGCCGAGGTGGAGTGCGCCGCACCCGCCTGCTAAGCGCTGTCCATGGATACGGCGCGGCGCGACAGGACGATCGGCTCTCTCTGCCTCGGCGTGACGGCGTTCGGCTGGGCGCTGAACTGGCCATTGATGAAGCTGCTGCTCCAGCAATGGCCGCCGCTGTTCGCGCGCGGGCTGGCCGGCGTCTGCGCCTCGCTCATTCTCGGCGCGCTGGCACTGAGCCGGAAGGAATCCTTCGCCGTTCCGCGCGAGGCGATTCCGCGGCTGTTGTTTGCGACCCTCACCAACGTCCTTGCCTGGATGGGGCTCGGCACGGTCGCGATGAAATATGTGACCGTGAGCGAGGGGGCTCTGCTCGCCTATACGATGCCGATCTGGGCCATGCTGTTCGCCTGGCCGGTGCTGGGTACGCGGCCGACCATGCGGGATATTTTGGGTCTCGTCCTCGGTGTCGCCGGCGTCGCGCTGCTGCTCGGCGGCAACGGCTTTGCGTTCGGCGCCGACAAGCTGCTCGGCATTGCGCTCGCACTGCTCTGCGCCATCCTGTTCGCGCTCGGCAATGTGCTCAACCGCAAGCCGCTGCCGATGCCGCCGCTCGTGGTCGTCGCCTGGCAGGTTGGGCTCGGCTGCGCCACGATGCTGATCCTCGGTATCCTGTTCGAGCATCCCGACATCACCGCGATCACCCCGCTGGGACTCGGCTGCTTCGTCTATATGACGCTGGTGCCGATGGGCGTCTGTTACGTCACCTGGTTCGAGACGCTGCGCCGCCTGCCGCCAACCTCCGCCTCGACCGRCATGCTGATCGTCCCCGTGATCGGCGTCGTCTCCGCCGCGGTCATCCTGGGCGAGCCGCTGGGCCTGCGCGAATGGGCGGCGATGGCGCTCACGCTCGGCGGCGTGACGCTGGCGTTGCAGCGGGCGTAGAGGCGTTATTCCGCGGCCTGCGACAGGATGGGCGCCGACTGCGTCCCGCGCCACAGCAGCCGCAGCAGCAGGACCAGGAGCGCCATCAGGGCGAAGCCGCCCAGGGCGGGCGCGAAATGTTGGTCGGGATCGGCCTTCTGCCCGAATTGCACTGCGAGCCGCCCCGATTGCAACAGCCCATAGGCTCCGGCGAACAGGATCAGCCCGTATATGACGCTCCGCTCGCGCGGGCTCGCCATCCTGGCGAGATCGGGCAGCATCAGGGCCAGGCCGATCCCGACCATCGGCAGATCGTAATCATACGCATAGGGGCTGATCATCACGGATACCATTACGGCGGCACCGAGCGTGAAGGCCGGTGAAGCGCCCCGCGCCGCACCGAGAAGGACGGCGAACAAGGCCAGCCCGGCAACGGCCGTCTGTCCCCAGAAGGCGGCGCTTGCGGGAAGGCCGGCCTTGTACAGCGCCGCATAGGTCGAGATCATGCGGAAGAGTGGGTAGAAGCCCTGCTCGAGATAGCCCGCCGATTCCCTGATCGCTCCGAGCCACGCGAACCAGATCTGCCACCCGAAGAGGAGCGTGCAGAGCAGTGAGCTCGTCAATACGACGGCCGCGGCCGTTCCGAGCGCAATCCAGCGCCGCGTCACCAGCAGATAGACGCCGGCGGCAATCGCCAGGTGCGGCTTGATCACCATGGCGCCGAGCGCGAGGCCGGCCAACAGCTGACGACGCTCAACGTTGAGGCAGACGAGCCCGATCAGCGCCCCCGTCAGAAAGCCGTTCTGCCCGCAGCCGATGGTGATCGCCATCGCCGGAAACAGGATCACCAGCACCTGCGCGAAATTCCGGTCGGCGATCGCCCGGAGCGTCACGAGATAGAGCGCAAGTGTCGCGGCGGTGAAGAGGAGATAACCGACGCCGACCGGCAGGAATGCGAACGGCGCGAGCAGGAGGTCGTATTGCGGCGGATAGGTCCAGGGCATGAAACCGGTGGCGCCGCCGGCGGCCTCCATCTGCATCTTCAGCAGGGCATCGAAATGATAGACTTGGTCGAGATCGCCGCGCCAGACGTGCTGCGCGACGATGTGAAAGGCATCGAAATCGGCGAGCTCGCGATCCGTCCAGCCGCCGAAACGTGCGAACCAGAAGGTCTTGAAGACGGCGATCGACGCCAGCGCCGCCAGCACGTAGCGGATATAGGCAGTCCGCTTCGACGGCGAGGACTGAACCGCTTCCAGCGTCTCGGCAAACATGAGCGACGACCTTGGACCTGATGGATCGGCGGTTGGGCGGGCAGGGCCGCGGATCCCGCCCAAACTGCCATCGGAGGCTTAAGGGACGGTAACGAATGCGGAAGGATTTGGCGCCGGCGCCCCTCTGGCGGAGCCGGGCGCGCGGAACTGGCCCGGTTAACCGCCGATCTTGCGCCGGGGTGACGCGATTCCCGGCCGGCCCGAATGCGATGTCGAGATGACCATTTCGAAATCGCCCGCCGGCACAGATGGCCGTGCTTGCCCGCTCGAAGACAGGCGAGCTAACCTGCGCATATCCTGCGAAGCTTTCTGCCAAGTTCGATGTGCGGTGATGATCGACAGTTGGACGAAGGGCGCTCTGGTTGCGATCGGCCTGTCTGCCGTGCCTGCGCCGGGCGTCGCGCAGGACGATCTCGATGCTGCGCCCGGCACGATGACGCTGCAAGTGACCACCGATCCCTCCATGATCGAGTGCCGCAAGCTTGAGACGGTCAATCCCGCCTTGCTCGCGTTCCTGCCGCTGCGCCGGACTTTCAACGATGACTTTGACGAGCATCCGCTTGCGACAGGTCGCTGGGTGCCGCATTACGCCGGCGGTGCGGCGTGGCCGGAAGCGCGCTATTGGGGCGGTGACGGCTCCGACTTCAAGCGCAAGACCAGCGCCAATGGCGAGCAGCAGATCTACGTCGATCCGCGCTATTCGGGGCGTGCGGGGATGCCGCTTGGGCTCGATCCGTTCAAGGTGAAAGACGGTGTGCTCTCGATCGTCGCCAGCCGCACGCCGCCGGAACTGAAGTCCGTTCTGTTCAACAACGAGTACATCTCGGGAATCCTGACCACGCAGGGCACGTTCGCGCAGAAGCACGGCTATTTCGAAATCCGCGCCAAGGTGCCGGTCGGTCACGCCGTGTGGCCGGCGTTCTGGATGCTGGCGGACGACGGCGGCTGGCCGCCGGAGGTCGACGTGCTGGAAGGCCGGGGCGAACGGCCCGGCGATCTCGTGATGACGACGCATTGGCGGATTCCGTCGACCCAGAAGATTCAGTCCTGCGGCTTTGACTATGCGGTCGGCGATGCCTCCAGCGTGTTCCACAATTACGGTGTGCTGTGGGAGGAGGATCGCCTGGTCTATTTCATCGACCGCAAGCCGGTCTCCGACATCAAGGTGCCGATCGGCTTCGACGATCCCATGTACATGATCGTCAATCTCGCGATCGGATCGAAATTCTTTCTCGGTGTCGGTCCGGTCGATGCGGAATCACCGCCCACCGTCGCATTCGAGATCGACCGGATTTCCGCCTATCAGATCGACATGGAGCAGGCTCGGAGATAGCGATGTCAGCTGATGTCTCGCGGCGCGATCTTGCGAAGCTCGCGGGGCTCGCCGCGCTTGGTGCAGCGGCGGGTGCCAAAGCTGCAGATAACAAGGCTGCGGATAACAAGGCTGCAGATAATGAGACGCCCGCATCGGCCGATCGCCACGCGCCCTTTCCCAAGGACTTTTTGTGGGGCACAGCGACCTCGTCCTACCAGATCGAAGGCGCCGTCGATGAGGACGGCCGCGGCCAATCGATCTGGGATGTCTTCAGCCACACGCCCGGCAAGATCGAGGACGGCTCGACTGGCGACCGCGCCAACGAGCATTATCACCGCTACAAGGACGACGTCGCGCTGATTAAGGCGCTCGGCGTCAAGGCCTACCGCTTCTCGATTGCGTGGCCGCGGGTGTTTCCGGATGGATCGGGCCAGCCCAATCCGAAGGGGCTCGATTTCTACAACCGGCTCGTTGACGAGCTGCTCGCGAACGGCATCGAGCCCTATGCGACGCTCTATCATTGGGACCTGCCACAGGTGCTCCAGGATCGCGTCGGCGGCTGGCAGTCGAGCGACACGTCGAAGGCTTTTGCAGATTACGCCGCCTATGTCGCCGCGCGCCTGACCGATCGCGTCAAAACCATCTTCACCGTGAATGAGGTCGGGCGCTTCGTAAATTTCGGCTATGGCTGGGGCATCGACGCGCCCGGCCTCAAGCTGCCGGCGGCGCAGCTCAACCAGGCGCGCCATCACGTCGCGCTGGCGCATGGGCTTGCCGTGCAGGCGATCCGCGCGTCGGGCCGCGCCGGCACCCGCGTCGGTGCCGCCGAAAACATCGCGGCCTGCGTGCCCGCGATCGCAACGCCGGAAAATATCCGCGCCGCCGAGATCGCGACGCGTGAGCTCAACGCCGGCTTTCTTGGCGTGGTGCTGGAGGGCAAGTACACCGACGGCTTCCTCGCCTATGCCGGCGCGGATGCGCCGAAATTCACCCCTGAGGAATTGAAGATCATCGGCACGCCCAACGATTTCGTCGGGCTCAACATCTACGCGCCGCAATACTACGTCACGGCCTCTGATCGCGCGCCGGGCGTCCGCGTGCTGCCGTTCCCAACCTCGTTCCCGCACATGAACTCGGAATGGCTGCGGGTCGGCCCTGAGGTGATCTACTGGGCCCCGCGTCTCGCCGCAAAAATCTGGAACATCGAGACCATCTATATCAGCGAGAACGGCACCTCGTCCGAGGACAAGATTTCCGCCGACGGCCAGGTCTACGATCTCGACCGCATCATGTTCCTGCGCAATTACCTGACCCAGATGCAGCGTGCGATCGCCGAGGGCGTGCCGATTCGCGGCTATTTCCTGTGGAGCCTGATGGACAATTTCGAGTGGATCTACGGCTACGGCAAGCGCTTCGGCCTCTACCGGGTCGACTTCGAGACCCAAGCGCGCGTGCCGAAGCTGAGCGCGGCGTTCTATCGCGACGTGGTGATGCGGAATGCGATCGGGGTGTGAGCCGAAGGCGACGCTTCTATCGTCGTCTTGCGCACATCGAACTTACGGCTCGATCTTGCATTCGAACGGGGGCGCCAGGGATGGCGCGGGATTGACATCGGAGCATGCGATCCCCGGGACCGAATGGTTGCGCCGGTCGATCGGGCACCATCTACCTTCTTGCCTGGCCCAGGCGATGCCACGATTGCGTGGCGCGAAATAGACGGGTTCGTCATATTGCGGCTCGACCATCACGTGTCCTGCCGTGTCGACCAGCCCCCATTTGCCGTTTCTCAAGAACGTCAGAAGTCCGAAGTCGAGATTGGCGCCGACGCGCTCGGCATCGGCGTCGATCCAAACCTCGCCGGCGGGAGACAGGATCACGCGCTTTCCGCCAGCCTGCGACATGAGCGCGCTGCTGATATCGCACATGACGCCCGGGCGAGGTTGCATGACCCAGGATTGATCCTTGAGCCGCATGATGCCTGTCGCTCCGTCGGTCGAAGCAAAGACGGTGCCGTCTTGTCGGATTCGAACGGCGTCGAATTTGGGCTCGATCAGCCATGTCCCATCCGATTTCATGACGCCGCGCTTACCGTCAATGGACGCGACAAAGGGATCGGGATTGGTCGAAAGGTAGTCGAATCGGGGCTCGACGAGCCAACTCCCGTCGGACCTGATGCGTCCCCATTTGCCATCGACTTTGGCATTCCTGGCATCCCGTCCAATTCGCACGACTGCCTCGAACTGCATCGGCGCGATAGGCTGCAAGCGTGCGTCAACAAGCTGGAACGTGTCTCCGGTTTGCAGGGTGTACGGCGGTGCGGCGCCGCATGTCGCATCGATCAACCGGCTTCCAGGAGGTTGCAGAGGATTTCCGCCTTCCGTGAAATACAGCCATTGCTTGTTCTTGTAGGCGATCAGCCGCTTGTCTTCACAATGCTGGACGGGTTGATCGAACGCTGCGTCGAGCACAGTACGGCCGTCGAGGTCCAGAAGACCCCAGTGGTCCGCCTGCTTGAAGTGCCATCCGTACGGCACCTCGGAGGAGCCTTCGTTACGGGCAATCGCCAGATAAATTTGCTGGTGACTGGTTTGGAATATCCAGGATCCGGACTTGTCAATCACGCCGAAGCTGCCGTCTCGTTCTGCCGATGTGCGCCCAACGCCGAGCCTGAACGGCCAGGCCGTGTCGAAGACGGGCTCGATGGCGAATTTCCCTGTGCCATCAATGAAGCCAACCTTGCTGCTGAGAGTCACGCGCGCCAGGCCGTCACTTAGGGCTTCCGCCCGCTGAAACTTCGGCTCGACCAGCCAGCTTCCATCGGCTTGCAACAACCCCCACAATCCGCCTCTTTCGACCCAGCGAACTGATGGACTAGTCTTGTCGAATTCGCGCGATGGCGGCGCCGCCGGTTCTATCCATTGTCCGGAGAGATCGATCACGCCATTCGTCTTGAATTCGAAGGGGGCGGAGACACTGACGCTGTTTGAGGTGTAGGTGGTCCTTATCCCCGAGAAATCCTCGGCGCCAATGGTTCCGCCGCGTCGCGGAAAATCC
The DNA here is from genome assembly GCF_052114925.1 of Bradyrhizobium sp. 2TAF36. Lineage (NCBI taxonomy): Bacteria > Pseudomonadati > Pseudomonadota > Alphaproteobacteria > Hyphomicrobiales > Nitrobacteraceae > Bradyrhizobium > Bradyrhizobium sp. 2TAF36. The sequence goes on from NZ_JBFRFR010000044.1 coordinate 26,653, forward strand.
GACACGCGGAAGCGGTCGGGACCGATCGCCTCGATGAAGCCGTATGTCGGCGCGAAGATCATCTTGCCGTCACGATCGATCAGGCCCGACTTGCCCCCGACCTCGACTTGCGCAAAGCCAAACTTGTAGTCGTCCACGAGGCCGTATTGCGGTGCGGCGACCTCGTGCCCCTCGTCGTCGACGAAGCCGTACAGTCCTCCGCTGCGAACTGCGGCGCGTTTGTCCGAGAAGTCGCCGACCCAATCGTATCGCGGCGGCACGGCCACCGAACCGTCAGGCCGAACCGCGCCGCACAGGCCGCCCGGGAAGGTGCACACGGCCAACGGAGAGTCCACCGGCTTGCCGGATCCCGAGCGGTCCTTGGCCGCGATCTCGGCTTGAAGGACGGCCTTGCCGACAGGCGTAAGCTCCGACGGCATGTCCTGTGCAGTCGCGCCATTCGTGAACGCGAGAACAAACAATGCGACTCTGAACCAGCTGCATGCACCCATCGCGACTTTCCCGGTATTCCGATTTTGGTCGAATACCGATGATCCGTGGCGAGAACGTGTCAGAACATGGTGTTGCAACCTAAGAGATTGCGCCGCATCGAGTCTGGCGAGTACCGCAGCTGAACGCGGCGTTCTGTCGTAACGCTTGGGCATCGCGGCCGCTCCGTTGCAATCGAAACAAAGATCCCGCGATTGGAAACATTCCCGTAGTGCGGTCCACGCACAGAAAGGTGGTGAATCGAACCAAAGGAATAAGTATGAGCCGTCATTTTGGGCAACGCGCGGTTGTCATCGGAGCGGGGATTGGAGGATTGTCTGCCGCCGGTGCGCTTTCTTCCGCCTTCCAGGAAGTCGTCATTCTCGAACGCGATGTCCTGCCGGCTTCGATCATGTCCCGCGCCGGCGTTCCCCAGGATCGGCATCCGCATCTTCTTCTGGCCGGTGGGCTGCAGGCCCTCGACTCCCTTTTCCCGGGTTTCGCGCAGGATCTTGCCGCCGCCGGTGCAGTTCCCGTGAATGTCTTCAAGGACGTCCAGTACGAGCGGCCAGATGTCGGCGCGCTGCCAAGGCGCGACTGCGGGACGTCGCTGCTGTGCGGCTCGCGGCCGCTGATCGAGCATACGCTGCGCCGAAAGGTGACTGCGATCGCCAATGTCAAAGTGCAATCGCAGAGCCGCGTGATGGAGATTGTGCCGGCTGCAACCCGGCCGATGGTGAAGTTCGAGAACGACGCAGGCGTTGGTGCGGCGATCGAGGCGGATCTCGTGGTGGACGCATCCGGCCGCGGCGCGCCGACGCTCGGCCTGCTCGATGTGCTTGGCTGGGAGCGGCCGCAGGAGACCGTCGTGGGCGTCGACATCAGCTACACCACCGCGGTTCTGCGGCCGGGGCGAACCTCGTTCGACTGGCAAAATCTGGTCACGTTGCCCGATCCCGCCGCGTCGGCGACAGCCGGCTTGATCATTCCTCTCGAAGGCGGGCGCTGGTTTACATCGATCTCCCATCACGGCGCGACGAATTGCCCCGGCACGTGGGAGGACTATCTTGCGGCTGCGCGCCAATTGAAGACGCCGGCGATCTACAACGCAGTCTACAAGCTCTTGCCACCCGGAGGCCTCCGGCATTTCGTGTTTGACGCGAGCCGCTGGCGGCATTTTGAACGGCTCAAGCGGCTGCCGCGCGGGATTCTCCCCGTGGCGGACTCGCTGTGCCGGTTCAATCCGGTCTACGGGCAGGGCATGACGGTCGCCGCGCGAGAGGCAAAGTTGCTGCGCGAGATCCTGGATCGCGTCGCCGGGGAGGCGGACCCGATCGAGGCCCTCCAGGCTGGGTTCATGTCCGAAGTGGGCGCGCTGCTTCAGGCACCCTGGAACATGGGCGTGAACGCTGACTTCGCCTATCCAACCACGCGCGGCGAGCGCCCGGAGCGGTACGAGGAAAGCCGGCAGTTCGAAGCCGCTCTATTCCGGGCTGTCGTGGCCGATCCGGTGGTCCAGCGCGCGTTCTCGGATGTCGTGCAACTCATGGAGCCGTTCGACCTGATCAATTCGCCCGATATCCGCCAACGAATCGAGGCTCATTCGCTGGCGCAGAATGCGTGACGTTCGATAAAACGAACCGAGGACCCGACGGGTCCTCGATCTTTCGATTTCAGCAGGTCGCACGAACGGCCGAGCGCGAACAGCGTCGCCCTACGGATCCAGCTCCGTATCCCAGTAGAGATAATCCAGCCAGCTGTCGTGCAGATAGTTCGGCGGGAACAGGCGGCCGTTGCGGTGGAGCTGGTGCACGGTCGGCGCGAACGCGCTCTGGCGCGGAAACATTTTTGCCTGCGCCGGCGTCAGATTACCCTTGCGCAGATTACAGGGCGAGCACGCCGCGACCACGTTCTCCCAGGTGGTCTGGCCGCCTTTGCTGCGCGGGACGATGTGGTCGAAGGTGAGGTCTTCGGGCGAGCCGCAATATTGGCAGGCAAAACGATCGCGCAGGAAGACGTTGAATCGGGTGAACGCGGGATGCGTGGTCGGCTTGACGAAGGATTTGAGCGAGACGACGCTGGGCAGCTGCATTTGCAGCGTGGGACTGTGGACCGCCTGATCGTAATGCGCGACGATGTTGACGCGGTCGAGGAACACCGCCTTGATCGCGTCCTGCCACGACCAGAGAGACAGCGGGTAGTAACTCAGCGGCCGGAAGTCCGCATTCAGCACCAACACCGGCCAACTGCCTTGCGAGACATGTGCGTTCAAGTAACGCTCCTGGCCTCCAATATACGCTGCGAAGCAGCATGTACTGACATACTACATGCAGCGTGACGGGATTGTGAAGCCCGTTGAGCGACTTATTCAGATGCACGCAATGCGGCGGCGGGGTGGCAAAGCGCTCAAAACCGCCGTGATTTGGGGGGCGAGGACGACGCCGGGGGGAGGCAGGGTCGGCCCGACAGCGCATCGCGGCTTCGCCCGCCCAACTATTCCCGCACCCGCTCCAGCTTCTGCAAGCACCGCGTGGCGCGCACCACGGCCGGCATCTCCTGGTCCGGAAAACTCGTCTTCCAGTCGGTGACGCCGACCTCGCCGACATAGATGTCGCCCTTCGAATCCAGCGCGATGCCGTGCGGAGCCAGGAATTTTCCGCTGGCGACACCCGGCCCTTCTTCGCCGCCGAGCCGCGCGATGCGTTTGCCTTGTGCGTCCACGATCGACAGCCGCGGGCCGAGATTGGGCACCTTGCGGTTGACGGCGAGGCCCGGGCCGAGCTCGCCGATTACGAATGTCGGGCTCTTGCCGCCACCACAGTAGCACAGTGCGCAGGGCCGGTGCAGGTTGTTCCACTGCGTCTCGTACCTGCCCTCCCCATCGAACACCTGCACGCGATGGTTCTCGCGGTCGGCGACATAGACAAAACCGTCGGCGTCGGCGGCGATGTTGTGCACGATGTTGAACTGGCCGGGATCGGTGCCGGGCTCGCCCCAGCTCTTGAGCAGCTTGCCGTCCGGCGTGAACTTGTGCACGCGCGCATTGCCATAGCCGTCGGAGACGTAGATATCGCCCTTCGGCGACAGCGCGGTATGGGTGCAGCGATGGAACGGATCGCCGCTCATGAACGGCGACGGCTTCTCGGGGATGCCGATCGTCAGCAGGACCTTGCCGTCGGTGGTGCATTTGCGCACGGTGTGGTCGCCGTCATCGGTGCAGTAGAGATTGTCGTCGGCATCGATGTGCAGGCCGTGCGCGCGGGAGAACAGGCCTTCACCCCAGCTTCGGAGGAAATTGCCCTCGCGATCCAGCACCACCATCGGATGGCCCCCCCGGTTGAAGACGTAGACGCGGTCCTTGCTGTCGACGGCGACCGAGGCGACGTCGGTCAGCGTCCAGCCGTCGGGCAGCTTCGCAAAATTGTCGACGACGCGGTAGCGGTGCTCGCCGGTGCCGAGAATGGCAGGCATTTGTTTTTCCTCTTCTTCGTTTCAGCGGCGCGATCGTCTCTACACTGTCATTGCGAGCGCAGCGAAGCAATCCAGACTGTCTTCGCGGAAAGATCCTGGATTGCTTCGCTGCGCTCGCAATGACGAGGCTTAAGCGGCGCCCGCCTCACGCCCCAAAATCCCTTCCTCGATCGCCTTGATCTGGAGCGCGAGATATTTCGAGTTGATCCGGCACTGCGCGAGGCTGCCGGCGATGAACCACAGGCCGGGCTGCTTCGTCCGCGCGTACATGTTGCGCAGCTCCAGGCCGTCGCCAAAGCCCCAGACCGGGCCGACGCGGTCGGCGACGCCGTCGCCGAACAGTTTTCGCACCAGATATTCCTGCGGCTTGTAGCCGGTGGAGAGCACGATGAGGTCGGCCGGAATGGTCGCGCCGTCCTTCATCCGTGCGCCTTCGGCCGTGAAGCTCTCGACGTCTGCAAACTGCCTGAGCCCGATCGCGCCCTCGACGATCAGGTTGGAGCAGCCGACATTGAAATAATAGCCACCACCGCGGGTGAGGTATTTGAACTGCCAGCCGGTGCCGGCCTCGCCGAAGTCGAGCTTGAATCCGACTTTGCGCAGGCCGTCGAGCAGCTCCTTGTCGAGCTCCTTCGACTGCTCGGTCAGCATCACATGGGTTTTCTTCGCGAGCGGCGTCGGCATCGAGGTCGCGATCAGGTCGTTGTCCTCGAGCGTGCCTTCGTTGTAGGTCGCATAGGCGAGCTGGGCCGACGGCTCGATATTGGTGACCAGCGTCGGCGAGCGCTGCACCAGTGTCACCTCGGCGCCGCTGGAGCAGAGATCCTGCGCGATGTCATGGCCGCTGTTGCCGGTGCCGATCACGATGGCGCGCTTGCCGGTCCAGTTCTCGCCGTCCTCGTAGCGGCTCGAATGCAGCAGCGTGCCTTTGAAATTGGCGAGGGTCGGAATATCAGGCACATTCGCGATGCCGCTGACGCCAGTCGCCATCACCACATGGCGCGGCCGCATGGTGCGCTTGCTGCCGTCGGCGCGCCGCAGCGTGACGGTCCAGCAGCCCTTCGCGTCGTCATAGCTGCCGCCCTCGAACTCGGCGCCGGTCCAGAAATCCAGCTCCATCGCGTCGACATAGGCTTCGAACCAGTTGGCGAGCTTGTCCTTCGGGATGTAGGTCGGCCAGTTCGGCGGGAACGGCATGTAGGGCAAATGATTGACCTGCACCTGGTTATGCAGGGTCAGCGCGTGATAGCGCTTGCGCCAATTGTCGCCGATCCGCGTCTCGCGATCGACGATCAGCGTGTCGATCTTCAATTGCTTCAGCCGTGCTGCAATCGCAAGGCCGGCCTGGCCGCCGCCGACCACCAGCACGGCAGGAACGCGATCGGCGTAGTCGCGGGCTGCGTTACGCAAATCGAGCCAGTTCGGCCCGCGGAAATCGCGTGAATAGGCCTGCCCCCGCGGACGCGACGTGCCGAGTTGCTCCTCGAAGCCTTTGAGCTCATCGAGCGCGGTGAGCAGCGTCCACGCCTTCAGCCGGTCGCCATCGGCGGTATCGGGCACGAGCCGGACGATGCCGCTGCCGCGACCGATCACGGTCTCGAAATTGAAGATGATCTCGATATTGCTGGTGCCGGCGCGCGTAACCCAGCGCGGCGCCGCGCGGTTGGGCGCGATCGTGAAGCTGGTCGGCGCCGCCCGTGGCGCGAGCGCCCTCAGCGCTTGGGCAATCCGGTCGTGGCCCGCGATCGTTTGCAGGTTCCAGCTCAGCGCCAGCACATCGCGCCAAAAACTGTCGGCGAGGAAGAGATGGTCCAGTGCGGCCGGATCAGGCTTGCCGAGCGAGCGCTCGAACTCATCGAGCCAGGCTTGCGCCGAGACGGAAATATCCTTCGTCTTGTCCAGCATGCGCGACCTCGTGGCCGTCTTCGCGGCGTTTCCTCTGAGGTTGACGCTATACCGGTTCGAGGAGCCTCGAAAGCGGTTTACCCGAGCAGAGAGAGCATGTGGCCCTGCTCCGGCGGAATACGCCCTTTCAGCGTATCGAGAAACACCTGCCGCACCGCGTCGGGTCCGCGGCTCTCGACCACGGTCAGGCTTCTCTCCAGGAGCGGCGCAAAGCCGGACCATGCCGCGCCAAAGCGCTGCTCGATGCCGCCCGGGCCCCATTCCTTGGCGCGCTTGCGGATCTGGTCAGGCGCGAAGAACCAGCGCGGCTTTGCACCGGGCAGCTCGCCTTCGTCGGGCTCGGTGGCGCGATGCGTCAATCCGACGCGTACGGAGCATTTCATCCGGTCGCCGAAGTGCCGATGCAATCCGGCGCGCAGCGCACTGTTGCCGGCCATGTCAACGAAGGCGATCGGCGCGCCCGATGGCAACGACGCAATGCGGTCATAGGTGACGACCTCGTCACAGCAACCGAGCGACGAGACAAAGTCGACATTGCCGGCGGACGTCAGCCCGATCACCTTGCGGCCGCGCGCGTGCAACAGATGCGCAAGGCCGAACGCGGTCTTGCTCGAGGCGCTGGAGAGCAGCACGGTGCGGGCGCCGAAATCGTCGTTCTCGGCCAGAAAGTCGTCGACCAGGAACGACAGCATGAATAGCGGCCGCAGCAGCGCCTGGTAATCGCCCTTCCGGCCGGCGTAAGCGGGATCGCCGCTGACGCGGGCATAGGCGTTGTAGACCGGCGCCACGCCCTGCCGGTGTGCGGCACCGTCGCGAAGGCCGCGCTTGCTCACGTCGGTCGCCTCGATGACGAGATGCGTCGCCATCGGGAAATAGCCGAACAGGCGCTCGCCCACGGCGATGTTCGGATGACTGGACGCGAGCACCTCGCCAAAGCCCCATACCGGAATGTTGCCAAAACCGTTCGGCGCGGGAAAGAGCTGCCAGTATTTCAACTCGTCGCCCATCACCGCATAGGTGATGTTGTTGGCGGTGAAGGCGAAGCGGTCGACCTTCACGAGCAGGGCGTCAGGCGGCAGCGTATCCGCGCCGGGAAGCTCGGTCGTGACCACCTTGCACTGGTCGAGGTTATCTTTCGCAACGACGAAGTCGATCGATGTCATGGCTTTGATCCGGGCTCTGTCTGCGCCGGCATTTCATCGTTCACCCATGATCTTTTTGCAACAGCAACATAGTTTAAAACGCCGTTCGCAGCCGTTCGTTACGCGCCGGCGCGTGCGTGGCCCGCCCAATAGGGCTCACGCAGCTTGCGCTTGAAGATCTTTCCCGTCGCCTCGCGCGGCAGCGCGTCGCGGAATTCGACGTCCTTCGGCACCTTGAAATTGGCAAGCCGCTCGCGCAGGAACGACTGGACCGCCGCGGACGAGAGCGCTGCGCCCGGCTCCGGCTCGACATAGGCGCAGAGCCGCTCGCCAAATTCCGCGTCGGGAATACCGAACACCGCGCAATCGCGCACGCCGGGCATTCCGATCAGCGCATTCTCGATCTCCGCCGGATAGATGTTGACGCCGCCGGAGATCACCATGTCGCGCTTGCGGTCGCACAGGAACAGATAGCCGTCCTCGTCGAGATAGCCGACGTCGCCGACGCTGACGAGACCGTCGCGGCCCGCCTCGGCGCGGGCCTCGGCCTTGCCGTGATAGTCGAAATCCGGCACCGAGGCCTGCCGCATGTAGATTTCACCGGGTTCGTTGACGTCGCACGGGCTGCCGTCGGCGCGGAAGATCTTGACGACACCGCCCTCGATGGCGCGGCCGACGGTGCCGGGCTTCTTCAGCGCCTCCGCCGCGGAGTGCCACACCGGAATTCCGGTCTCGGTCGAGCCGAAATATTCGTTGATGACGCCACCCCACCAATCGATCATCGCCTTCTTCACGTCGGGCGGGCAGGGCGCCGCGCCATGAACGACAAAGCGCAGCGACGACAGGTCGTAACGCCGCTTCACGTCGTCGGGCAGCCGCAGCAAGCGGACGAACATCGTCGGAACCATATGCATGTGCGTGACGCGATGGCGCTCGATCAGTTGCAGCAGGTCTTCGGGATCGAAGCGCGGCTCCAGCACGATGGTGCAGCCACTGCGATAGGCTAGCATGCCGTAGGAGTGCGGAGCGGAATGGTACATCGGGCCGTTCATCAGCACGACCTGATCCTCGTTCGGCTTCACACCGTAGGCGATCGCCCCGACGCGCTCGGAGGCTGCGACCTGCTCGGGGCGCATCGGCATGCGCCGCACCCCCTTCGGCATGCCCGTCGTGCCCGACGTGTAGAACATCGGCGCGCTGCGGCGTGGCGGCTGGGTGAGTTCCGCCTGGCTGTCCCGCCATTTGTCCCAATCGGTCAATCCGTCCGGCACCTTTGCGAGTGCAGCGGGGATGTCGAACGCGCCGGCGATCTCCGGCGGCGTCGGCACGACCATCAGCGCCAGTTCCTCCGGCAGGCCGTCGCGAATCTGCGGCAGCAGGTCGGCATGGCAGATCAGGATGTCGGCGCCGCTGTCGGCCAGGATATAGCGGACTTCGGCAGCCTTCAGATGCCAGTTGATCGGCACCACCGGTCGGCCGAGCGCGGCGGAAGCCGCGACCACCTCGAACAGGGCGAAGTCATTGCGCAGCATCATGGCGACCGGCGTGCCCTCGCGCCCGCCGAGCGCGCTGATCCCGCCTGCGGCCCGCCTGATCCGCGCATGGAGTTCTGCATAATCGATCCTGCGCTCGCCGCTGATGATCATGGGATGTCCTCTACCGGTCATCGAGAATGCCGCCGAACGGCACCCAGCTCTTGCCGTTGAAGCGGCGGAGCTGCAGCTGCTGGAACGGCAGATAGTCGTCCGGACCGGTCGACACGCTCATTCCGGGCAACAGCAGCGGCAGCTTCACCTCTTTCAGCGACGCGGCCTGCTTCAAGATGTTGTCGCGGCTGACATCGTCCTTGCAGGCGTTCAGCACCGTCATCAGCAGCGTGGCATAGTGATAGCCCGCGGCGTAGTTGGAGTTCGAGAGATCCGCGGTCGGCATGTATTGCTTCATGAACGCGAAATATGACTTCACGCCGGGATCGTCGGCCCATTGCGGGTCCATCGTGTCCTTCTGGTTGCTCGACGAGATCAGCCCGACCGCATTGTCCAGTCCCGCCGGCTCCAGGAACGAGATCGAGGAGGCCGAGGTCGGCACGAACAACAGCTCCGGCTTCCAGCCGATCTCGGCTACACCCTTGACCATCTGCGAGGTGAACTTGCCGAGCACCACGCCAAACAGCACGTTGGCGCCTGACGCTTTCAGCGTCGAGAGCTGCGAGCTGATCGTCGGCGCGCTGGTCTCGTAGCTCGCCTCCGCGATGATCATGCTTGCGGCCTTGGGCCCGAGCGCGCGCTTGAAGCCCGCGACATAGTCGCGGCCGAAATCGTCGTTCTGGGACAGGATCGCGATCTTCGCGTCGGGCTTGGCCTGCAAGATATACTTGGCATAGACGACGCCCTCGGATTCGTAGGCCGCCATGCCTGGCATCGTCCAGGGATTCTTCTGCGGATCGGCCCATTTGGTGGCGCCCGAGAGCACGAACAGCTGCGGCACCTTCTTGGCGTTGAGGTAACGCTGCACGGCGCTGTTGGTGGCGGTGCCGAGCGAGCCGAACATCATCAGCACCTCGTCCTGCTCCACCAGCTTGCGGGTCTGCTCGACCGTCTTCGGCGGCGAGTAGGCGTCGTCCAGCGTGATGAACTTGACCTTGCGGCCGTTGATGCCGCCCTCCGCGTTGACCTTCTCGAAGAACGCCTCCTGCGTCCGTCCGATCGCGCCGAAGCCGGATGCCGGACCGCTATAGGGCAGGGTCTGCCCGATCCGGATCTCGTCCGCACCGGCGCTGCCGGCGGCAAGCGTCAGCAAAGACAGGCCTGTCAGCGCGGCTGTCAGCTTCATGATGTCCTCCCGTTTGTCTTGTCAGTCCAATTTTCTTGTCGGACCAAGCCGTCAGGCGCTGGCGCGCATCAGGAAATCCTGCCGGGCCTGATCGAATTCGCCCTTCATCCGGTCGACCAGCTCGGCCACCGGCGGCGCATCCAGGATCTGGCCGATGCCCTGGCCCGAGCCCCAGATGTCGCGCCACGCCTTGGATTTCATGTTGCCGCCGGAGCCGAAGTTCATTTTCGTCTTGTCGGCAACCGGGAGATTGTCCGGATCGAGCCCGGCGGCGGCAATCGAGGGGCCGAGATAGTTGCCGTGCACGCCGGTGAACAGGTTGGTGTAGACGATGTCGTGCGCGGCGTGCTGCGTCAGCGCGGACTTGTAGGCTTCGTCGGCATTGGCTTCCTGTGTCGCGATGAAGCGCGTGCCCATATAGGCGAGGTCAGCGCCCAGCGTCAGCGCGGAGGCGATACCAAAACCGTCGCTGATTGCGCCCGACAGCAGGATCGCGCCGTCGAACCATTGCTTGACCTCGCGCACCAGCGCGAAAGGCGACAGCATGCCGGCATGCCCACCCGCGCCGGCGCAGACCAGGATCAGGCCGTCGACGCCCTGCTCGGCGGCTTTCCGCGCGTGCTTGACGTTGATGACATCGTGGAACACCAGCCCGCCATAGGAGTGCGCGGCCTCGACGATCTCGGCGGGCGGCCGCAGCGAGGTGATGATGATGGGCGCCCTGTGCTTCACACAGGTTTCCATGTCCTTCATCAAGCGGTCGTTGGAGGCATGGCAGATCTGGTTGACGGCGTAGGGCGCGACCTTCTTGCCGGGATTGCGCGATTTGTATTCGCCGAGCTCGTCCTCGATGCGGCTCAGCCACTCGTCGAGCTTTTCCACCGGACGGGCGTTGAGCGCCGGAAACGAGCCGACGACACCGGCCTTGCATTGGGCGATCACCAGCTCCGGCCCGGAGACGATGAAGAGGGGCGAGCCGACCACGGGCAGCTCCAGATTGTTCTTGAGCAGAGCGGGCAGTGCCATCCGATCCTCCTGACGACGCGCGTCAACGGCCTGCCGGCCGGGGTGAGCGCTTCCATGTCGATTGTCGCGCCGGCGGGGTGTCCGCCGCTTGCGTGTTTGACCCCACTATAGGGTTGGACGGCGCGCAGGGGATCGTTCAATATTGAACAAGCGGATATTCAGATTTGTACGGAGCCGGCGGTGGATTGGGATCTCTGCAAGACCTTCGTCGCGGTCGCCGACACCGGCAGCTTCACCGCGGCGGCAAAGCGCCTGCACGCCAGCCATCCGACCGTCAGCCGCAAGATCGCGGCGCTGGAGGCGCAGCTCGGCACCAAGCTGCTGGCGCGGGCCGCCGATGGCTTCGTGCTTACCGCCGATGGACGTACGCTGCGAGAGCATGCCGAGGCGATGGCGGCTGCCGCGCTCCGCGCCGAAGCCGCCGTAGGCGCCGGCGGGCGTAAGGCGCGCGGCACGGTCAAGCTGTCGATCGGCGCAACGCTGGCCTCGCACTGGCTGATGCCGCGGCTGCGCTCTTTTCTCAGCGCACATGATCACATTCGGCTCGAGATCATCACCCATCCGTTTCCGGCCAGCGTGCGCCGCCGGGAAGCCGACGTCGTGCTGCGCCCGGTCGACAGCGGTGAGGAAAATCTGGTCGGTCGCAGGGTCGGCCGCCTCGGCACCGGCTTCTATGCCTCGCGCGACTATGCCGCGGGCCGGTCCATGCCGGAGCGGAGCAGCGAGTGGAAGGGGCACAGCGTCATCGGCTTCGCCGACCAGGATTCGAACGCGCAGCTGGCGCGCTGGAGCGATGCGATCACCCGGCAAGGCACCATGGTGATGCGCTGCTCGTCGCAGGGCGACATGCTGGCGGCGGTGCGCGCCGGAATCGGAATCTCTGCGCTGTCCTGCTTCGTCGCGGAGAGCTATCCGGACCTCGTGCGCGTCGCGCCGCAGAAACTCGTCAGCGTCGCCGATCTCTGGCTGCTCGCCCATCCCGATCTGGTCGAGTTGTCCGCGGTGCGGGCCGTCGTCGACTTCGTGGCCGAATGCGCCCGCGCCGATCGCGAGCGGCTGCGAGGCTAGGGGGCCTGGTGCCCCGGACGCAGCGCAGCACGCAGTGATGCGCTGCTGAGCCGGGGCCCATGCTCCAACTCGCCAAGCCCATGGGTCCCGGCTCTGCGGTGCGTCACTTCGTGCCGCACCGCGTCCGGGACACGACCTATCTGTCGTCGTCAGGCCTGACCTGCGATGACACCTTCGCGCTTCTTGATCACGCGATAATAGCTCCACCACAGATGCGCGGCTGCTCCGCGCAGGGGACGCCAGGGTTCGGCGAGTGGCGCCATCTGCTTTTCCGTCGGCCGCGCCTTGAGCCCCAGGCCAACTTTGATCCCCTCCTGCACGGCGATGTCGCCGGCCGGCCAGGCATCGCCGTGTCCAAGGCAGAACAGCAGATAGACATCGGCCGTCCACGGACCGATGCCGGGCAGCGCGATCAGCGTATGGTGCGCGGCCTCGGCGTCTTCCTCGGCGAGCACGTCGAGGTTCAGCCGCTGCGCATTGATCTCGCGCGCGAGATGTTTCAGCGTCTTGATCTTGGCGGCGGACAGGCCGAGCCGTCCCAGCCGGTCGGTGCGGGCGCGGCTCACGGCCTCATGGTCGAACGGATCGAACGCGGCCGACAGCCGCCCCCAGATCGCTGCGGCGCTCGCGGTCGAAAGCTGCTGCCCGCAAACGATGTGGGCGAGCCCCGTAAAACCCGGCTCACGCCGCCGCAAGGCGGGCATGCCGGCGATCTCGAGCACGGGCTTGAGGCGCGGGTCGCGCTTGATCAGCGCGTGGACGGCCTCTTCGAGATCGGACTGGGTTTCGAGGTGGATGGTCATTTGGGTCGGCAAACTCTCTCCGGCGTCAGGGCCGGGCTTGACCCGGCCATCCACGTCTCTCTAACCACACGACATGTCTAGCATGGGTGACAGTGTTCGTATCTGTCCACGACTTGACACGATCGCTGTATCGCACCGAAGAACGTGGATGGCCGGGACATAGGCGAGCGGAAGCGACGCCGTCCCTTCGGACGGCTATGCCCGGCCATGACGAGTTTCACCGCATGGCGCCACCCGTTTTCCGTTTTGCCCCCAGTCCGAATGGCCTCTTGCATCTCGGCCACGCCTATTCGGCGCTGCTCAATTTCGACCGCGCGCGCGAGACCGGCGGGCGGCTGTTGCTGCGGATCGAGGACATCGACGCGACGCGCTGCCGGCCGGAATATGAGACGGCGATCTACGACGACCTCGCCTGGCTCGGCATCGCCTGGGAAACGCCGGTGCGGCGGCAGTCGGAGCATCTCGCGGTTTATCGCGCCGCGCTCGAAAAACTCTCTGCACTTGGTCTCGTCTATCCCGCGTTCGAAAGCCGCGCGGAGATCGCCAGGCTCGTGACCGCGCGCGAGGCCGCCGGGCCATGGCCGCGCGATCCCGATGGCGCGCCGCTTTATCCGGGTGACGCCAGATCGCTGTCGGCCGGCGAGCGCGACCGGCTCATTGCATCTGGCGTGCCTTACGCGCTCCGGCTCGACATGGCGGCCGCCTGCCGACACGTTGCCGGTCTGACCTGGAACGAGCTTGGCGAGGGGCCCGATGGCGAGCGCGGCATCGTCGCGGCGCGACCGGAGGCCTGGGGCGACGTCATCCTGGCCCGCAAGGAGACGCCGACCAGCTACCATTTGTCCGTCGTCGTCGACGACGCGCTCCAGGGCATCAGCGAGGTCGTGCGGGGGCAGGACCTGTTTCACGCCACCTCGGTTCACCGCCTGCTCCAGGTCCTGCTCGATCTGCCGGAACCCGCCTATCGCCACCACGCGCTGATTCTGGACGAGGCGGGCCGGAAGTTGTCGAAATCGGGTCGCTCGACCGGCCTGCGCGAGCTGCGCGCTGCCGGCGCCACGCCCGCCGGCATCCGCCGGTTGGTGGGATTAGGTTAAGTTTCTCTGGGGGTTAGCGAAACGCCGCCGTGACTCCAGGGGTTCCGCCGTGCGATGCTTGCTTGAGAGCCTGGGGATCGAAGGGGACCCTTCGAAGGGATTCATGGCGGCGAAAACGCGCTCAGCGCGCACCACGCGAACGTCCAGGCGACCGCCTCGGAAGCGGTCCGGGGCGACCGGCCGGTTGCGCAAGCGCAGCGCCAAGGCCGTGGCGCCGGACGTGGTCCAGGCCGCGCTCGCCGCCTTCGCCCATGAGGTCCGTACCCCCCTGACCGGCATTCTCGCGATCAGCGACCTGCTCGCCACCTCCGATCTCGGCGAGCGGGAGCGGCGCTGGGCCGACACCATCAAGGCCGGTGCCGAGCATCTGGCGAGCCTTGCCACCCTGTTCGTCGATGCCGCCAGGACCGGCAAGGGGGCGGGCAAGGGTGGAAGTGCCTTGCGGCAGGACTTGTTCGATCTGCGCGCGCTCGCCCGCAGCGCCGGCGATTCGCTCGCCGGACGCGCCGCGGCCAAGGGCCTCCAGGCCCAGGTCGATATCTCCGAGAAGCTGCCGGGGCTGGTGGTCGGCGATTCCGTCCGCCTGCGCGCCGCGCTCGAGAACCTGATCGACAATGCCGTCAAATTTACCGAGCAGGGCGGTGTCGCGCTCGCGGTCGCGCCTTGGCGTCCCGCCAAAGGCAAGGCCAGAGACAAGGCGAAGGGCAAGGTCGGCGTCGCCTTCGCGGTGTCCGACAGCGGCATCGGCCTGACCATGGCCGAGATCAAGCGGCTGTTCCGCCCCTTCACCCAGGCCAATGTCACCATCGCCTCGCGCTTCGGCGGCGCCGGCTTGGGCCTTTCCTCGGTCAAGCAACTGGCGCGCGCGATGGGCGGCGACATCACGGTCGCACCGCGGCGCGGCGGCGGCGCCACCTTCACGTTGACGATGTCGCTCGACGCGACGGAATCGCGCAAGTCCCGCAAGTCGAAGGGCGAAGCCGAGGCGGATGCGATAGCCGCGCTGCGCGTGCTCAGTGTCGAGGACAATCCGTTCGGCCGCGTCGTGCTCAACACCATCCTGACCGAGCTCGGCCACCATGCCGAGTTCATCGGGCGCGGCGAGGACGCGGTGAACCGGCTCGCGCAGGGCGCGTTCGATGCGGTGCTGATGGACATGGTGCTGCCTGGCATCGACGGCGTCGAGGCCATCAGGCGGATCCGGACCATGCCGGCGCCGCTGGCTCAGATCCCCATCATCGGCGTGTCCGGCCGTGGCGAGGACGAGGCGGCCTCGCGCGAGGCCGGCGCCGACGCCTTCCTGGTCAAGCCTGTGTCTCCGCGCGCTTTAGCGACTGCGCTGCTTGAAGCGAAACGCCGTGAGGAAGCTGCGACTTGATGATCGCGGCGTTGAGTTCGCCGCCGTAGACGAATATCGCGGCGATGAAATACAGGAACACCAGCGCGATGATCACCGAGGCGAGCCCCGCATACATCGTCACGTAGTTGTTGGCGAAGCGCGCCAGATATTGGCCGAACACGATGCCCGAGATCAGCGACGCCACGATGGTGAAGACGATGCCGGGCAGGATCTGGAGGAAGGTGCGCCGTCCCGCCGGCAGCCAGGCATGCAGGATGATCAGCGCCACCACCAGCGCACCCACGGTGATGCCGTAGCGCAGCCAGGTGAGGATGCTCTCGTTCGACTCGACGACCAGCGGGATATGGCGCCGCGCCGCCTCGATGAAGAGCGGGCCAAGCACGATCAGGAACGCCATGGCGAGCGCGGTGAAGGCCGCGACCAGCGTGTAGCCGATCGATTCAAGGCGCAGCCAGTACCAGCGCCGCATCTCCACCACCGCATAGGCGCGGTTCAGCGCGACGCGCAGCGCCTCGACGCCGTTGGAGGCGAAATACACCGACAGCGCTGCGCCGATCGTCAGCACGCCGGTGCGGGTCGTGGTCAAAACGTCGTGGACTTCCCCCGAGATCGAATCGGCGACCTGCTTGGGCCAGACCTGAAGCATCAGGCTTGCGGCCTGATCGGCAAGTTCCTTGGAGCCGAAGAAGCCGGCGAGCGAGGTCAGCACGATCAGGAACGGGAACAGCGCCATCAGCGTCGACAGCGCGATATGGCTCGCGATCGCCCAGCCGTCGTCGGCGAGGAAGGTGTAGAAGGCGTCTTCCACGACGACGTAGATGGTGCGGATTGCCCTCACGCGCCCACCTACACGACAGGTGCCGCTCGCTCGCCCCGTGCGCGGGGAGAGGCGAAAAAGCCGGGCAATTGGCGCAGACCAGAAATCATCGCACTACCATCTGATATTATTGACCTAAAAGCCAGATCGCGAAGCGCCCCCGCCGTCATTCCGGGCTCGATGCTTCGCATCGCCCCGGAATGACGGCGGCGGCTGCCGCGGCACCATGGCGCATCCGCAAGCACGGTGTTATCTACCCCAAATGGCATCTCTCCTGAGTACTTTCATCCTGCCGGTAGCGGCCGGCGCCGTGGCGGTGGTGCTGCTGCTCGGTCTCGTCAACATGATGCGCGGCGGCTCGCCAAACACCTCGCAGAAGCTGATGCGCTGGCGCGTGCTGCTTCAGTTCGTGGCGATCGTGATTGCCATGCTCTCGGTCTGGGCGATGGGGCGTTAAAAATGGTCACGCTGAATCGCATCTATACGAAGACCGGTGACGACGGCACGACGGCGCTCGGAACGGGCGAGCGCCGTCCGAAATACGATCTGCGCATCGAAGCCTATGGCACCGTGGACGAGACCAATGCCGCGATCGGCGTTGTCAGGCTCCACACCCATGACATGTCCGAGTTCGACGCGATGCTCGGCCGCATCCAGAATGATCTGTTCGACCTCGGCGCGGACCTCGCGGTGCCCGAGCGTGAAGGCAAGGCCGAGCGGCTGCGGGTGGTGGCAAGCCAGGTCGAGCGGCTCGAACGCGACATCGACGCGCTCAACGACAAGCTGGCGCCGCTCACCTCCTTCGTGCTGCCGGGCGGCACGCCGGCCGCCGCCTACCTCCACGTTGCCCGTACGATTTGCCGCAGGGCGGAACGCGTGATGGTGGAACTGGCGGCCCGGCCCGGCGAGCCCGTGGGCGCTGCTGGCATCCAGTATATGAACCGCCTGTCGGACTTCCTGTTCGTTGCCAGCCGTGCCGCCAACGATAATGGTGCCGGCGACGTGCTCTGGGTTCCGGGCCAGAATCGCTGACCCATTGAGGTCRATATTTCTAAGGTCTAAAATTTGGCCCTGTCGCGCGTTGACCGGGCCGGATCAGGCCTTTAGGTTCCGCGCCAGTTGATAACCCCCCTCCCAAATTGAGTGAAAGAGGATCGATGAAGGTCTTGGTGCCGGTAAAGCGGGTGGTTGATTACAACGTCAAGGTCCGCGTCAAGGGCGATGGATCGGGCGTTGAACTCGCCAACGTGAAGATGTCGATGAACCCGTTCGACGAAATCGCGGTCGAGGAAGCGTTGCGCCTGAAGGAAGGCGGCAAGGCCACCGAGGTCGTCGTGGTTTCCATTGGACCGGCGCAGGCCTCGGAGACGATCCGCACCGGTCTCGCCATGGGCGCCGACCGCGGCATCCTGGTGAAGGTTGATGGCACCGTCGAGCCGCTCGCGGTCGCGAAGATTCTGAAGAAGATCGCCGACGAAGAGCAGCCCGGCCTGATCATTCTCGGCAAGCAGGCGATCGATGACGACAGCAACCAGACCGGTCAGATGCTGGCCGCGCTGCTCGGCTGGTCGCAGGCGACGTTTGCTTCGAAGCTCGAGGTCGAAGGTTCTGACTTCAAGGTCACCCGCGAAGTCGACGGCGGTCTGCAGACCGTCAAGCTGAAGGGACCGGCGATCGTCACCACGGATCTCCGTCTCAACGAGCCGCGCTATGCCTCGCTGCCCAACATCATGAAGGCCAAGAAGAAGCCGATCGCGGAGAAGACCGTCGCCGATTACGGCGTCGACGTCGCCGCGCGTCTCGAGGTTCTCAAGACGACGGAGCCGGCGGGCCGCAAGGCGGGCGTCAAGGTCAAGGACGTCGCCGAGCTGGTGTCGAAACTCAAGAACGAAGCCGGGGTGCTCTGATGACGACGCTTCTGATTGCCGAACACGACAATGCGTCGCTGAAGGACGCGACCAACAAGGCCCTGACCGCGGCTGCCGCACTCGGCGCGGATGTCGACGTGCTGGTGGCCGGCCAGAACGCCAAGGCTGCGGCGGATGCCGCCGCCAAGCTTGCCGGCGTGAAGAAGGTGCTGCTTGCCGAGGGCGAGACCTACGCCCACGATCTTGCCGAGCCGCTGGCCGCGCTGATCGTCTCGCTGGCTTCCGGCTATGACGCGATCGTCGCGCCCGCGACCTCGCGCTTCAAGAACGTGATGCCGCGTGTCGCAGCCCTGCTCGACGTCATGCAGGTCTCCGAGATCACCAAGGTGGTCGCCCCCGACACCTATGAGCGCCCGATCTATGCCGGCAACGCCATCCAGACGGTGAAGTCGAAGGACGCCAAGAAGGTCATCACGGTGCGCACCTCGACCTTTGCGGCGGCGGGTGAAGGCGGCAGCGCCGCCGTCGAGAACGTCGCTGCGGCGGCCGATCCGGGCCTGTCGTCCTTCGTCGGCGAGGAAGTCGCCAAGAGCGACCGCCCCGAGCTGACCTCGGCCAAGATCATCGTCTCCGGTGGCCGTGCCATGCAGAGCCGCGAGAACTTCGCCAAGTACATCGAGCCGCTCGCCGACAAGCTCGGTGCCGGCGTCGGTGCCTCGCGCGCGGCGGTGGATGCCGGCTATGCGCCGAACGACTGGCAGGTCGGCCAGACCGGCAAGGTGGTGGCCCCCGAGCTCTATGTCGCGGTGGGCATTTCCGGCGCGATCCAGCATCTGGCCGGCATGAAGGACTCCAAGGTGATCGTCGCGATCAACAAGGACGAGGACGCGCCGATCTTCCAGGTCGCCGATTACGGCCTGGTCGCCGACCTCTACCAGGCGGTTCCTGAGCTCACCGAAGCGCTCGCCAAGCTCGGCAAGTAAAAACGCGCTAAAAACACCGGCCGGAGTGGTACACTCCGGCCGGTTTTTCTTTTTCAAGGCGTTTTCTTTGGCGTGGGGCACGCCGGGGAAGCGATCCAATCTAGGTTTCGAGCCAGGATTCTGATCTAATCGAGTTTCTGATTAAATCGGACCTCCCGGCTCGGGGGATGAGGCAGGCGCGATCTGCGCGCCGTTCCGGTGGATGACATTATGGCGGCAGTGATCAAGAAGGTCGGCGTGATCGGCGCGGGTCAGATGGGCAATGGCATCGCGCATGTCGCGGCGCTGGCCGGTTTCGACGTGGTGCTCAACGACGTCTCGGCCGACCGGCTCAAGTCGGGCATGGCCACCATCAATGGCAATCTGGCGCGCCAGGTCTCCAAGAAGGCCGTCAGCGAGGACGACAAGACCAAGGCGATGGCGCGCATCAAGCTCGCCGAGAAGCTCGACGACCTCGCCGATTGCGACCTCGTGATCGAGACCGCGGTCGAGAAGGAAGAGGTCAAGCGCAAGATCTTCCACGAGCTCTGCGCGGTGCTGAAGCCGGAGGCGATCGTCGCCTCCGATACCTCCTCGATCTCGATCACGCGGCTAGCCGCCGCCACCGACCGGCCCGAGCGCTTCATCGGCATTCACTTCATGAATCCGGTGCCGCTGATGGAGCTGGTCGAGCTGATCCGCGGCATCGCCACCGACGACCAGACCTTCGAGGCGTCCAAGGAATTCGTCTCCAAGCTCGGCAAGCAGGTCGCGGTCTCCGAGGATTTCCCGGCCTTCATCGTCAATCGTATCCTGCTGCCGATGATCAACGAGGCGATCTACACGCTGTATGAAGGCGTCGGCAATGTCGAGGCCATCGACGCGGCGATGAAGCTTGGCGCGCATCATCCGATGGGCCCGCTCGAGCTCGCCGATTTCATCGGCCTCGATACCTGCCTGTCGATCATGCAGGTGCTGCATGAGGGCCTCGCCGACTCCAAATATCGCCCGTGCCCGCTGCTGGTGAAATACGTCGAGGCCGGCTGGCTCGGTCGCAAGACCCAGCGCGGCTTCTACGACTACCGCGGCGCCAAGCCGGTTCCGACGCGCTGATCCAATTTCCGGTGCCGTAGGGTGGGCAAAGGCGCAAAGCGCCGTGCCCACCATCTCTCCAATGATGCGGTGGAAATTGGTGGGCACGCTTCCGCCTTCGCTCTTCGAGCTACGGCGGACAAGCCGCTTTGCCCACCCTACGGCGCTCTCGCCCTCCGGCCGCGCATCCGCACCGTGACAATTCATGTCGCATTAACCCATCGCCCCTAGGCTGCGCCCGGTAAGAGGGTTTGCGTAATGGACATGATGGCGATGGTCAGCACCATGCTGGCCGCTCAGCAAGGCGCGCTGCAGTCGAATATCACGGCGACGCTGATGAAGCAGAATGCGGACGCGGAAAAATCCACCGTCCTGACGCTGCTCGGCGCTGGTCAGCCCTCGCTCGCCAATGTCGGCGCCGGCGTCGGCGGCAACCTCAACGTCACCGCTTAAGACACACCGCCTAGAGCGACGCGGCGGCCTTGCCCGTCGCAGCCCGGATCAGCTTGAGCGCGTCCTCGCTCGCCCATTCCGCCGGCCCCGCGATCGTCGCGATCTCGCAGCCCTGCGGGTCGACCAGCACCGAGGTCGGCATGCCCAGGGCCCGGCCTATGGCTTTAAGATCCTGGAAAACCTTGGCTTTCTGATCGCTAAAATAGCCGAGCCGGGTCAGATTGGCCTCTTTCAGGAACGTCTTGGGCTTCTCGGCGTCGCGGGTGTCGATGTTGATCGCCACCACCTCGAAATTCGGGCCCGAAAGCTTGCCCTGGAGCTCGTCCAGCGCCGGCATTTCCTTGCGGCAGGGCACGCACCAGGTGGCCCAGAGGTTGACCAGCAGCGTCTTGCCGCGGAAATCGGACAGCTTCTTCGGCTTGCCGTCAGCGTCCTCGAAGACCAGGTCGGGCAGTTTTAGCGGCGCGCTCGCCACGGTCAGGGCGGCCAATTCTCCATGGGCGAGGGGAGCGATTTTTTGCGCCGTTGCCACCGCGGCCCGGCAGGCCGGATCGCCTGAGGGCGCCCGGTTCAGGCCCAGCCCGTACAGCGCGGCGAAGCCGGCCAGCCCCCCGATCGCCACAGTGGCGATGACGAGGGGGATCCGGCGCGTGGCGGAGGGCGTCTTGTCGAGCATATCGTTTGTCATCCGGTCGCAGATATGGCTATCAGGGGCCTCTTAATACGGCTGGCTCCGGCCAGCAAACGTGCGGCAGCAGCGGCAAGCAAGGCGTGAGCAGGGGATCATGAGCAACAAGATGTGGGGCGGCCGGTTCTCGGAGCGCCCCGATGAGATCATGGAAGAGATCAACGTCTCCATCGACGTCGATCGTCACCTCTTTGCCCAGGACATTGCCGCATCCAAGGCGCACGCCGCGATGCTTGCCGCGCAGGGCATCATCACGGGCTCTGATGCGAAAAATATCGGCAAGGGTCTAGACACGATTTTGTCAGAGATCGGCAAGGGCGGCTTCACGTTCAAGCGCGCGCTCGAAGATATCCATATGAACGTCGAGAGCCGCCTGTCCGAGCTGATCGGCCCCGCCGCCGGCCGGCTGCACACCGCGCGTTCGCGCAACGACCAGGTTGCGACCGATTTCCGTCTCTATGTCCGCGACGTTCTCGACGAGACCGATGCCGCGCTCGCCGCATTCCAGGCCGCGCTCGTCAATCGCGCGCTCGAACATGCCGCGACCGTCATGCCCGGCTTCACGCATCTGCAGACCGCGCAGCCCGTGACCTTCGGCCATCATCTGCTTGCCTATGTCGAGATGGCCGCGCGCGACCGCGGTCGTTTCCAGGACGCCCGCAAGCGGCTCAATGAATCGCCGCTCGGCGCCGCCGCGCTCGCCGGCACCTCGTTCCCGATCGATCGCCACGCCACCGCGAAGGCGCTCGGTTTCGACCGCCCGATGGCGAATTCCCTCGATGCGGTCTCCGATCGCGACTTCGTGCTGGAGACGCTGTCGGCGGCCTCGATCTGCGCCGTGCACATGTCGCGCTTTGCCGAGGAGATCGTGATCTGGACCTCGCCGCTGGTCGGTCTCATCCGCCTCAGCGACAAGTTCACCACGGGATCCTCGATCATGCCGCAGAAGCGCAACCCGGATGCCGCCGAGCTCGTGCGCGCCAAGACCGGCCGCGTCATCGGCGCGCTCAACGGCCTCCTGATCGTGATGAAGGGCCTGCCGCTCGCCTATCAAAAGGACATGCAGGAGGACAAGCAGGGCGCGATGGAGGGCTTTGCTGCCCTGTCGCTCGCGATCCGCGCCATGACCGGCATGGTCCGCGATCTCGTGCCCGACGAAGCGAAGATGAGGGCGGCGGCGGGCGAGGGCTATGCCACCGCGACCGACCTTGCCGACTGGCTGGTGCGGACGCTGAAGATGCCGTTCCGCGACGCCCACCACGTCACCGGCCGTATCGTGGCGAAGGCCGCCGAGGGCGGCGTGGCGCTACACGAGCTGCCACTGAAGGAGATGCAGGCGATCGAGCCAAAAATCACCAAGGACGTGCTCGGCGTGCTCTCGGTCGAATCGTCGGTGAAGAGCCGGACCAGCTACGGCGGCACCGCGCCGAAGAACGTGGCGTCGCAGGCCAAGGCCTGGGCGAAGCGGCTGGAAAAAGAGCGAAAATTGGGCTGAGGGCAAAATTTCGCTTATGTTTCATGGTCATCCGGCTCTCGCCAGAGCGTGCCAATCTCTGTATGGTGCGGCCCGCGTAGTGGGGATTTCGTCGTGACGTCAAAGTTTCGCCCGGCCGGCTCGGGGTGGGCCATCATTGTCTTGAGCCTGACGGCGCTCGCGCTTGCCGGCTGCGGCCGCAAGGGCCCGCTGGATCTGCCGCCGACCGCCTCCAGTGCATCCACGGCCAATGTCGCAGCTCCAACCGACACCGAGACCGAAGCCCAGAGGACGCCGAGCGTGTTCAATCCCGGCTACGGTGCGGACGCAGCGCCTGCCGCCGCCAAGGGCAAGAAGAAATCGTTTATCCTCGACCCGCTCCTGGACGAACCTCCCGGCAAAAAATGAGCCGGGATAGCTGAGCCGACGCCATGAACCATTTTGACTATCGCAACGGCGTGCTGCACGCCGAGGCCGTGAACCTGTCCGAGCTGGCCGCAACCGTCGGTACGCCGTTCTATTGCTATTCGACCGCGACGCTCGAGCGGCACTACCGCGTCTTCGCCGACGCCTTCGCCGGCGAGAAGGTGCTGGTCTGCTACGCCATGAAGGCGAATTCCAACCAGTCGGTGCTGCGCACGCTGGCCAAGCTCGGGGCCGGCGCCGACGTGGTCTCCGGCGGCGAATTGAAGCGCGCGCTGGCCGCCGGCATCCCCGCCAGCAAGATCCTGTTCTCCGGCGTCGGCAAGACCGAAACCGAATTACGTGCCGCGCTGGCCACCGACATCCTCTGCCTCAACGTCGAATCCGAGCCCGAGCTCGAGCTGTTGTCGCGGCTTGCGACCGAGATGGGCAAGACCGCGCGCATCTCTGTGCGCGTCAATCCCGACGTCGATGCCGGCACGCATGCCAAGATCTCGACCGGCAAGTCCGAGAACAAGTTCGGTATTCCGATCGCCTATGCCCGCGAGGTCTATGCGCGCGCTGCAAAACTTCCGGGCATCGAGGTCACAGGCACCGACGTGCATATCGGCAGCCAGATCACCGATCTCTCCAAGATGGAGACCGCGTTCCGTATCCTCTCCGAATTCGTGCAGACGCTGCGCAGCGACGGCCACAACATCTCGCATGTCGATTTCGGCGGCGGCCTCGGCATTCCCTATTACATGGACCGCGAGGCGCCGCCGGCGCCCGACGCCTATGCCGCCATGGTCAAGCGCGTCAGCCACAATCTCGGCTGCACGCTGATGTTCGAGCCGGGCCGCATGATCGTCGGCAATGCCGGCATCCTGGTCGCCAGGGTGATCTATGTGAAGCACGGCGACGGCAAGAATTTCGTCATCATCGACGCCGCCATGAACGATTTGATCCGCCCGACGCTGTACGAGGCGCATCACGACATTCTGCCGGTGACGCAGCCGGCCGCGGGCGCCGCCACGATCATGGCCGACGTCGTCGGCCCGGTCTGCGAGACCGGCGACTATCTCGCACTGGATCGCACGCTGCCGACGCCGAAGCCTGGCGATCTCATCGCCATCATGACCGCGGGCGCCTATGGCGCGGTGCAGGCCGGCACCTACAACACGCGGGCGCTGGTGCCGGAAGTGCTGGTGAAGGGCGATCAATACGCCGTGGTGCGCCCGCGTATCGAGGTCGAGCAGCTGATCGCGATGGACACGCCGGCGCCGTGGTTGTGAGGGATTGAGGGGCGGTAAGGCCGCGCCTCATCCTCGCTGTCGTCCCCGCCTAGTGCGCAATTGCGCACGGGGGGCGGGGACCCATAACCACAAGAAGTGGTTGTTTGGCTAAGCTGTAACTCCGAGTCCCCGTTACCATATCAGCCTGTGGTTATGGGTCCCGGGCTCGCGCTTCGCGCGCCCCGGGACGACGAGCTGAGTGTGTGGCGCTACTTCCCGGCCAATCCACCTTTCGCGCCGCCAACCACAACCCCCGCCTTCTTCTCGATCGGCTTGATCGCCGCGGTGAAATCGGACTCGGCGCCTTCCGCGCTGATTACGGTCTCCCATAGCCGTCCGACCGCGTCCGCGACCTCCATCGACAGGCCGAGCGACTTCATCTCCTCCAGCGCCAGCCGCACGTCCTTCACCATCAATCCGGTGGCGAAGCCGAAGTCGAACGTTCGCGGCAAAACCGAGCGCGGAAACTTGTCGCGGCTCGCGGTGTTCATGCCGGAGCCGGCATTGATGACGTCGATCATCACGGCGGGATCGAGCCCCGCCTTGACGCCCATCACCACCGCTTCCGAGGTCGCCACGATCGCGGTCGCCGACAGGAAATTGTTGGCGAGCTTCATGGTCTGCGCCGCGCCCGGCTTCTCGCCGATGAAGAACACTTTTCCGATCACGTCGAGCGCGGGCTTGAGCAGCTCGAACTCGGCTTTGGGCCCTGAGACCATCACCGCCAGGGTGCCCTTCTCGGCGCCGCCGACGCCGCCGGAGACGGGGCAGTCGATCTGCACGATGTCGCGTTTTGCCAGCAGGCCGTGGATCTTCGCCGCCATCGTCGAGCCGACGGTGGAGAGATCGATGAAGCGTCTGGCGCGGCTCCCTTCGATCACGCCGTTTGCTCCCGTGGCGACCTCGAGCGACGCCTGCAGCGAGGGCAGGCTCGCCATGACCGTCTCGACCTGGTCGGCAACGTCCTTCGGCGAGGTTGCAGCGGTGGCACCGCGCGCCACGAGCTTGTCGACGACCTCCTTGCGCGTGTCGAACACGACGAGCTTGTGCCCCGCCTCGATCAGCCGCCGCGCCATCGGGAAACCTATGTTTCCGAGGCCGATGAATCCGATGTGCATGGTGTTTCCTTCTTTCTTCTTCGTTGTTCGTTGGATGTGAAACGGCGATCATTCTCCGCTCGTCGTCCCGGGCTCGCGCTCGGCACCCCCCGGGACGACGGCGGAGAGAGGTCGGCCTCACGCCTTGCCGTCGATCTCCGCGAACACCTCGCGCGCGATGCGAAAGCTGTCGACTGCGGCCGGCATGCCGCCATAGATCGCGACCTGCATCAGGATCTCGCGGATCTCGTCGCGGGAGACGCCGTTGGTCAGCGCGCCCTTGAGATGCGCGCGAAACTCGTGCTGGCGGTTGAGGATCGCGATCATGGCGATGTTGAGCATGCTGCGGGTCTTGCGCGGCAGCTCCTCGCGGCCCCACACGGTGCCCCAGCAATATTCGTTGAGCATCTCCTGGAACGGACGGTTGAAATCGTCGACGTTCTTCAGGGCATTGTTGACATAGGCCTCGCCCAGCACCGCTTTGCGGACTTCCAGGCCCTTGTCGTGCATCTTCTTGTCCATGGCGTTCCCTCTATTTCCCTTGCGTTTCCCTTGGGAATGGCGCGTGGAAATTACGGGGTTGCGCCCGGCCAGTCACGTCCTCGTGTTATGCGGGAAAAGGGGTCTCTCCCGTACCGGAACGGATGCCTCAGTGCTGCCGTTGTGATACGCTTCTCTACCGGGCAACCTGGAGAATTGATTGAACGGCGTCACCCCCGACCCGTCAGACCCGATCCGCGATGGCGACGCTCTGTCGCGGCTGAAGCTGACGCAGGCCCTCGATCGGGCTATTTATGCCATCGCGTGGGAACGTGCCTGGCCACATCTGGCGCGGGTGTTGACTGTCGTTGGCCTGTTCCTTGTGGTGTCGTGGGCCGGCCTCTGGCTGGCGCT
Organism: Bradyrhizobium sp. 2TAF36; assembly: GCF_052114925.1. Classification (NCBI taxonomy): domain Bacteria; kingdom Pseudomonadati; phylum Pseudomonadota; class Alphaproteobacteria; order Hyphomicrobiales; family Nitrobacteraceae; genus Bradyrhizobium; species Bradyrhizobium sp. 2TAF36. Next base: position 52,867 of record NZ_JBFRFR010000044.1, read on the forward strand.
GCCGTCCGTCATCCGTGCCATCGGTCTCGTGGTTTTTGCCGGCGCCGCAATCGCCGCTCTGGTCCCGCTGCTTCGTTTCCGCTGGCCGGGCCGCGACGAGGCTCTGAGCCGGCTCGACCGTGGCTCCGGTATCCGTCACCGCCCGGCGACGACGCTGACGGACACGCTGAGCTCGAAAGACCCGGTTGCGCTGGCGCTGTGGCAGGCGCAGCGCGAGCGCACGCTGGCTTCGCTCAAGCGCATCCGTGCCGGCTTGCCGCATCCGCGCCTCGCCCTGCACGATCCCTGGGCGCTACGCGCGCTGGTCATGGTGATGCTGGTCGCGACCTTCTTCGCCGCCGGCGACGAACGCGCGATGCGGTTGGGTGCCGCGTTCGACTGGAACGGCGTGCTGGCGCCGACCAACGTCCGCGTCGATGCCTGGATCACCCCGCCGCTCTACACCGGCAAGCCGCCGGTCATCCTGTCGGCCGCCAACAAGGAGGCCGCAGCGCTGCCTGCCAGCGGCCCACTCGCAGTTCCGGCCGGCTCGACCCTGATCGTGCGCTCCTCCGGTAGCAGCCTCGATGTCGTCACCTCCGGCGGCCTCAAGGAGGTTGCGCCCAGCGAGGCCGCGCCGAAGGGTACCAACGAGAAGCATTTTACCATCACCGGCGACGGCACCGCGCATGTCCGCGCGCCCTCCGGCCAGCCGCAATGGGCCTTCGCGGCGACGCCCGACCGCCCGCCGACGATCGCGCTCGCCAAGGATCCCGAGCGTCAGGCCTACGGCGCGTTGCAGCTCTCCTACAAGATCGAGGACGATTACGGCGTCACGGGCGCCGCCGCGCAATTCGTTCCGCGCGCAACCGAAGACAAGGACGGAACCAAGGACGCGGACGGCAAGGCCGCGCGGCCGCTGTTCCAGCCGCCGCAATTCGCGCTGACCCTGCCCAATGCGCGGACCCGCAACGGCGTCGGCCAGACCGTGAAGGACCTCAGCGAGGATCCTTATTCCGGTGCGGACGTGACGCTGACGCTCACCGCCAAGGACGAGGCCGGCAACGAGGCGAAGAGCGAGCCCTTCAACATGCGCTTGCCGGGCCGGCTGTTCACCAAGCCGCTCGCCCGCGCGCTGATCGAGCAGCGCCGCATCCTCGCGCTCGACGCCAACAAGAATTCCGACGTCTACGCCGCGCTCGACGCGCTGATGATCGCGCCCGAGATGTTCACGCCGGAAGCCGGGCAGTATCTCGGTCTGCACAGCGTCGCACGCCAGCTCGAGGCGGCGCGCACCGACGATTCCCTGCGTGAGGTCGTGGCGAGCCTGTGGGCGCTTGCGGTGACGATCGAGGACGGCAACATCAGCGACGTCGCCAAGGCGTTGCGCGCGGCGCAGGACGCACTCAAGCAGGCGCTTCAGCGCGGCGCCAGCGACGAAGAGCTCAAGAAGCTCATGGACAATCTGCGGACCGCGCTCGACAATTACATGCGCCAGTACGCGCAGCAGATGCGCAGCAATCCGCTGGCGCGGCCGGCCATCGGCCTCGACGACCAGATGAAGCGCATCGAGCGGCTGATCCAGCGCGGCAATCGCGAAGCGGCGGCGCGCGAGCTGGACCGCCTGGCCCGCGCGCTGGAAAATCCTCCGGGGCCGCCCAGCGCCGAGCAGAAAGAGATGGACGAGATTGCGCGCGAGCTGAACGACCTGCTCCGGGAGCAGAACGCGCTTCGCGACGAAACCGACCGGCAGAGCAAGGACTCCAAGCGCGGCCAACGTACCAAGCCTCTGCCGCCCAAGGTTGCGGAGATCCTGCGCAAATCGAGAGAGCTGCGGCAGAAGACGCGCGGCGCGACCAGCGATCAGCTGGAGGACCTGGCAAGGCAGCAGGACGCCTTGCGCGAAGAGCTCAGGACCTGGCGTGAATCCCAGGGAGCGAGATAGCTCATGAAACACACCTCAATCTGGCAGAACGGCAAGGTCGCGCGCGGAAGGCTCGCCACGGCTTGTCTCGTGCTTATGCTGTCCTGTTCCACGGCTTCGATTGGCCTCGCCCAGTCGTCGCGCGCCGACCAAAAGAGTCTGGATGCACTGCTCGACAGCGCCGAGCGGTCGATGAAGCAATCCGCCGACAACCTGAAGGACAAGAACTCGGACGAGAGCATTGGCCAGCAGTCCCGGGCGATCCGGGACATGGAGAAGTATCTCTATCCCGATCCGAACGATCCCTCGGCGTCGCGCGAAGGGTCGCAGGATACGCAGGGCCGGCAGGAGCAATTGAAGAAGCGGCTGGAGGCCCTCAAGAAGAAGCTCGCCGAGATGGGCTTGCAGCAGGATGGCCAGAAAGGCCAGCGCGGGCAGAAACAGCCGGGGCAGCAGGGCCAACAAGGTCAGCAGGGCCAAGGTCAGGGTCAGGACGGCGACCAGGATGGCGATGACGGCTTCGACGCCGCCGAGAACGCCATGGGAGATGCCGGCAATCAGATCGGCGAGGGCGATGCCGACGGTGCGACGGCATCGCAGGGCAAGGCCATCGACGCCCTGCGCAAGGGCATGCAGGATCTCGCCGACGCGCTCGGCGGGCAGCAGAACGGCGAAGGCCAGGATCCGGGCGACGGTGACGGCCCCGGTCAGGCTGTCGGCCGCCAGCAGAGCGGCGGCGAACGGACCGACCCGCTGGGCCGGCCACTGCGCGGCAAGGAATACAGCGACGACTACACGGTCAAGATTCCCGGCGAGATCGATGCCCAGCGCGCGCGCCGCATCCTCGAAGAGCTCCGCCGCCGCCTGAGCGATCCCGCGCGTCCGCAGATCGAGCTCGATTACCTCGAGCGTCTGCTGAAGGATTTTTGACGTCACACTCGGTGTCATCGCCCGCGCAGGCGGGCGATCCAGTATTCCAGAAACGGTTGTGATTGAATGAGAGGCCGCGGCGTACTGGATGCCCCGGTCAAGGCCGGGGCATGACAGCGGAATACGCCGTGCCGCTACGCCTTCTTCGCTGCCAGCGCGTCCGCGACCGCCGTACGGATGTCGGCCACCGAGAACGGCTTGGTCACGACGTCATGCACCAGCGCATTCAAATTCGAGGCGCGCTCGCGCTGGTCGGCAAAGCCGGTCATCAGCAAAATGGTCAGGTCGGGGAAATCGCGCGCGGCGGAGAGCGCCAGCGCGATGCCGTCCATCACCGGCATCTGGATGTCGGTGAGCAGGAGATCGAACGCGCCGTTCTCGCGGGTCAGGATTTCCAGCGCCTCGGCGCCGTCCTGCGCGGTGACGGTCTCGTGGCCGTCCATGGCGATAGCGCGCGCAACCAGCTGGCGCATCGAGTCCTCGTCGTCGGCGATCAGGATTTTCGGCATGAGACCAACCTTGAGACCAATCTTGGGACCAGCCTCCCGTGCGGGATATGCAAAATCGATTATACGCTGCCGCCGGCAATGTCGCGCCGGTTGAAGAAGCGAACGTCGATATTGCGACCCTCCGGCGGCGGCGAGGCCAGGCGCGAGCGGAAGAAGGCGCGCTCACCCGGCTGCAGCACGGTCTGCTCCAGCACGGTGTTCCAGGCGTAGATTTCCGCTCCCTGCGCGTCGCGCACCGCAAAGCGCAGCCGCGGGATATCGAGCGGCTTCTTGCTTTGACCCACGATCACGCCCTCGATCACCAGCACCTGCTTACCGTCCACGGTCTCGCTGGAGAGCTTGACGTCCTTGAACGCCAGCCCGCGCAAATTAACTTCGAGTCCGACCATCTTGTAGAACGCCGCCGTCTGCGGCAGCAGTCGGACCATGTCGCCGCGCCAGATGACCAGCGCCAGCACCAGCGCGCCCATGGCGGCGCAGGCGGTCGGCAGACCGAAATGGGATTTTCGCGGAGCCTCGGTGGGGGCCTGACGCCTCACCCGCGCCCCGCGGCGGCTGAACAGGCTGCGGAACCAAGACTGGTGCTGCGCGCCGACGACGTCATCCTCGGCGGCGCGGGCCGCCGCTGACCATTCGTCCTCGGTCGCCTGGGCGTCCTCGGCCGGCCAGTCGCTGGCGATCGAGGGGCTGTCGACGACAGGCGTGTCAGCGGCGCCGTCGTCCCTGGCGTAGGAGTTCCACTGATCGGCGAGGTCGGACTGGTCGTCGGCCTGGCTGGCGGCCGCCATGGCCGGGACGGACGCCTCCTCGATGGCATCCTCGGCATAGGCGACCCAGGTCTCCTTGCAGCGGGAGCAGCGGACCGTTCGTCCGTTCGCCCCCAGGCTCGCGGGCTTGATGGCGTAGGATGTCGTACAATGGGGGCAGACGATATGCATGGACACGAGCCTTGATGCACGGACTGGTCTTGACGATGCTTCGGTCGCGGAGAACCGGGCATCCCAGATGCTACAGAGCGACCGTTAACGAACCGGAAACCATAACGGTCGCAAAACCCGTTGATCGCGTGTGGCGGAGCGCAGCAGCGCGGCCCGCGCCCCCTCTCGAACGGAGCTGAGCTTGGTTCGGTTCGAAAATGTCGGATTGCGTTACGGACTGGGGCCGGAGATTCTGCGCGACCTCAGTTTCGAGATTCCGGCGCATTCCTTCCAGTTTCTCACCGGCCCGTCCGGCGCCGGCAAGACCTCGCTGCTGCGTTTGCTGTTCCTGTCGCACCGGCCGACGCGCGGCCTCGTCAACCTGTTCGGCCACGACATCTCKCAGCTCGGCAAGGACGAGATCGCGGATTTGCGCAAGCGCATCGGAATCGTGCTCCAGGACTTCCGCCTGCTCGACCACATGACGACCTATGAGAACGTCGCCTTGCCGTTCCGCGTCATGGGCCGCAGCGAGTCGAGCTATCGCAAGGAGGTGATCGACCTGTTGCGCTGGGTCGGCCTCGGTGACCGCATGGACGCGCTGCCGCCGATCCTGTCCGGCGGCGAGAAGCAGCGCGCGGCGATCGCGCGCGCCGTGATCTCGCGGCCGCAACTCCTGCTCGCCGACGAGCCGACCGGCAGCGTCGATCCGACGCTCGGCCGCCGGCTGCTGAGGCTGTTCATCGAGCTCAACAAATCAGGCACCGCCGTCATCATCGCCACCCACGACATCGGCCTGATGGACCAGTACGAGGCGCGACGCTTCGTGCTGCACCAGGGGCGGCTGCACGTCTATGAGTAGGCCCGACGACCGCGGCGTGCTGGTAGATCTCGGACAGGAGCGTCCGCAGCTTCCGCCCAAGGCGCGCAACATGTCGCCGATCGTGCCGCGCGCCTCGATCCACGGCCGCGCGCTGGTTGCCGTCGTCGCCATCATGACCTTCCTCGCCTCGATGACCACGGGCACGGTGCTGCTCGTCAGTGCCTCCGCCGCGGAATGGCAGTCGGACGTTGCAAGCGAAATCACCATCCAGGTCCGCCCGCAGACCGGCCGCGATCTCGATCGCGACACGGCGGCAGTGACGGAGGCCATCCGCGCGCAGGCCGGCATCATCGAGGTCAAGCCGTTCACCAAGGACGAGAGCGGCAAGCTGCTCGAGCCCTGGCTCGGCACCGGCCTGTCGATGGACGATTTGCCGGTGCCGCGGATGATCATCGCGCGCGTGCAGCCCGGCACGCCGCTCGATCTCGGCGCCTTGCGCGCGCGCGTGACCCAGGCCGCCCCAAGCGCCAGCGTCGACGATCACCGCGCCTGGATCGAGCGGATGCGCTCGATGACCAACGCCACCGTGCTCGCCGGCATCGGTATCCTCGCCCTCGTCATCATCGCGACCATCATCTCGGTCTCGTTCGCGACCCGCGGCGCCATGGCGGCGAACCAACCGATCGTCGAGGTCCTGCATTTCGTCGGTGCCGGCGACCGTTACATCGCCAACCGCTTCCTGCGTCACTTCCTCAGGCTGGGCCTGGAGGGTGGCGTGATCGGCGGCGGCGCCGCCATGCTGGTGTTCGGCTTCTCCGAGTCGATCGCCGGCTGGTTTTCCGGGACCCCCGTCGGCGACCAGTTCGCAGCTCTGCTCGGCACCTTTTCGCTGCGGCCGTCGGGCTACATCGTGCTCGCGGTGCAGGCGGTGCTGATCGGCGCCATCACCGCGGTTGCTTCGCGCCAGACGCTGTTCGCGACGCTGAATGATGTCGATTGAGCCCGATAAACCGGACTCCACTTCGCCTCAAAACGTCCTAAAATCATCCGGGGAAGGGATCACCGACATCATATGACCTTGCCGACCGACGATCGATCGCCGAAATTGCCGCGCGGCTGGCTGCGCGCGGCATTGGTATCGACGATCGCGTTCGTCTTCGTCGGCGCGGCGGCGGGCTTCATCGCCTTCCTGGCGCAATTGCGCGGCGCCGAGATCGCGCCGGACCGCAAGGCGGACGGCATCGTGGTCCTGACCGGCGGCTCCTCGCGGGTGTCGGATGCGATGGAGCTCCTGGCGGCCGGCTACGGCAAGCGGCTCCTGATCTCCGGCGTGCACCCGACCTCGACGGCGAGCGACATTTCCCGGACGCTGCCGGAGAACCAGTCCTTCATGCATTGCTGTGTCGATCTCGACCGCACTGCGGTCTCGACCCGCGGCAACGCGGCGGAAGCGCGGCGCTGGGCCGAGGGGCGCGGCTTCAGATCGCTGATCGTCGTCACCTCGAACTATCACATGCCGCGCGCGCTGGTGGAGTTCTCGCATGCGATGCCCGAGACCACGCTGATCCCGTTCGCGGTGGTCGGCGAAAAATGGCGTGAGGAGCCGTGGTGGACCTCGGCCTCCACCTTGCGGCTGCTCTTGTCCGAATACGTCAAGTACATCGCCGCCGAGCTGAGGGTGCGGCTGGAGGATTTCGGGATTGACCTTTCCCCCGAGATGTCGGAGCAGCCTGCTGGCGTGGCGCCGAAGCGGCCCGCCACGGCACAGGCCAATTGATCGGACCATCGATGTTTTTGATTTTCCTGCGCTCGCTCCTGTTCAACGTGCTGTTCTACGCCGTGCTCGTATGCCTCGCGATCGTGGCGCTGCCGACCTTCGCATTGCCGCCGCGCGCCATGCTGACGATCGCGCAATGGTGGGCGAAGGCGACGCTGTTCCTGATGCGCGTGATCTGCAACATCAAGGTCGAATTCCGTGGGCTGGAGAAGATTCCGGCAGGGCCACTGGTGATCGCGGCGAAGCATCAGTCGTTCTGGGAGACGTTCGTGCTGCCGGGCTTCTTCAACCGTCCGATCTTCATCCTCAAGCGTCAGCTCATGCAGATCCCGGTCTTCGGCCAGTTCCTGGTCAAGACCGGAATGATCGCGATCGACCGCAAGGCCGGCGTGAAGGCGCTGCTGGACATGACGCGGCGGGCGCGCGACGCGGTGCGCGCAGGCGGGCAGCTCGTGATCTTTCCGGAAGGCACACGCCGGGCGCCCGGCGCCGCGCCCGATTACAAGACCGGCTTTGCGCAGATCTATTCGTCCTGCGGCGTGCGGTGCCTGCCGATCGCGCTCAATTCCGGCCTGTTCTGGCCGCGCCGCACCTTCATGCGCTATCCCGGCACGCTGGTGGTCGAGTTCCTCGATCCGCTGCCATCAGGCCTTCCGAAAGACGAGTTTCTCTCGCGCGTGCAAACCGCCATCGAAGACGCGACCGGCCGCCTCGTCGAAGCGGGCCGGAAAGAGCAGGAGCAGTTGATCGGCTCGTCGCCGAGCTACGCGCCGTCGCAGAGCTAGCGGTTCTCTCGATCTTCTGCGGGAGCCGGCGCGTGCAGCGAATGCGCATCACCGTGCAGCATGGTCGCGAGCTGATGCAATTGCGTGTCGCGAAAACCTTCGGCCTCGATCGCCTTCACCGTTGCCGTCACGTAGTCGCGGTTGGCGCCGGACTGGCCATGACCCTGGACGACATGGCGATGCTGGTCGGCGAGCGACAGCCGGCCGGCATACTGGACGTGGCCGCGATCGACGACATAGGCGAGCGCGGAGACGCGCTGTCGCGCATCGTTCTCAAGCCACACCGAGCGCATCACCTCGCGATAGACGGAGGTGACCTGCTCGCGCGCCCGCAGATAGGCGACGACGTCGGCGCGGTCCTTCTCGGCGACGCGAAAAGCAATGCCGCGGCAGGCGCCGCCGCGGTCGAGCCCGAGCACCAGGCCCGGCTGCTCCGGCGTGCCGCGATGCACGAAGGAATAGACGCACAGCGCGCGGTGCTCGCCGACCAGCCGCGCCGGGACGCGTTCCCTGAATTCGAAGCCCGGCCGCCACATGAGCGAGCCATAGCCGAACACCCAGAGGTCGCCCTTGGCTGTGGTGACGGAGGGGAGGGTGATTTCCGACATTTCGGGCACGGCTACCAGAACGACGCCCCCAAGCGAAGCGAATTCTCGGCCTTTCGGCGCGGCCGAACCCCGCTTACATTTGACAAAATCTGGGGTCAAAGGGTCGCCGCATGTCAGATATGACCGTTGCCACAGGCCGCCGCCCCCGTTGGGGCCTTTTCATCGCCCCCATTATCCTCCTGATCCTCGCCGTCGCGTGGAGCTGTTTCTGGTTCTATGCGGCCTCGCAGGCCGAAATCGCCGCAGACGCCTGGCGGGCGCAGGAGGCCAAGTCCGGCCGCATCTATGATTGCGCCAAGCGCTCGATCGCCGGCTTCCCGTTCCGCTTCGAGGTCCAGTGCTCCGGCGCCAGCGTCGCCCTGGTGTCGCAGAACGCCAGCAAGACGCCGTTCACGGCGAAGCTCGACAACATCCTGGTCGTCGCCCAGGTCTACGATCCCAAGCGCGTCATCGCCGAATTCTCCGCGCCGGCGACGCTCACCGACGGCGTCACGCAAAACACCTTCGTGGTGAATTGGAGCAAGGGCCGCAGCAGCGTGTTCGGCCTGCCGGCGGTGCCGGATCGCGCCTCCATCGTGTTCGACGATCCCGTCATCAATCGTCTCGACGGCAGCGTGCAGGTGCCGCTCGCGCGCGCCAAGCAGGTCGAGCTGCACGGTCGCCTCGCAGACGGGTCGCGGTCGGATCATCCTGTGATCGAGACCGTGCTGCACGTCGCGCAGGGCAGCATCCAGGGCGTTCATCCCTTGCTCGCCGAGCCGTTCGAGGCGGATACGCGTGCGAAGATCACGGGCCTCTCCGACCTCACCCCAAAGCCGTGGCCGCAACGCTTCCGCGAGATCCAGGCCGCCGGCGGTCACATCGAGATCGTGCAGTCGCGCGTCCAGCAGGGCGAGATGATCGCGGTTGCGRCCGGCACGCTCGGCCTCTCGGCCAATGGCCGACTCGACGGCGAATTGCAGATGACCGTGACCGGCCTCGAGCGCGTGATCCCGGCGCTCGGCATCGAGAAGATGCTGGAGGAGGGGGTGCCGCAGGCAACCCTCGACCGCGTTGCGCCGGGCGTGAAGTCGCAGGACCTCAACAATCTGTTCGGCGCCCTCGACCGCGCCGTTCCCGGCCTCGGCAAGGTCATCAAGCAGAACGCCAATGCCGGCGTTGCGGCCGGCATCAATTCGATCGGCACCGAGAGCACGCTTGAAGGCAAGAAGGCGAGGAGCTTCCCGCTGAAGTTCGTCGACGGTGCCGTGCTGCTCGGCCCGGTCAAGGTCGGGCAGATCCCGCCGCTGTATTGATCCCCGTCATTGCGAGCGAAGCGAAGCAATCCAGACTTTCTCTTCCTCTTCGGAAACAGTCTGGATTGCTTCGTCGCTACGCTCCTCGCAATGACGAAGGCGAGAGGGGTGCTACGGCTTCTTGCCGAGCTGCGCATGCGGCCGGCCGAAATCCGGCGCTGCCGAATCCTGGCCGATCTCGACGATGCCGCGGCGGATGGCGCGCGTGCGCGTGAAGTGGTCGAACAGCGCCTCGCCGTCGCCGCGCCGGATCGCGCGGGTGAGCTTGGCGAGATCCTCGGTGAAGGTGCCGAGCATCTCCAGCACGGCTTCCTTGTTGGCGAGGAAGACGTCGCGCCACATCGTCGGGTCGGACGCTGCGATGCGGGTGAAGTCGCGGAAGCCGCCGGCCGAGAACTTGATGACCTCGGACTCCGTCACCTGCGCCAGCTCGTCGGCGGTGCCGACGATGGTGTAGGCGATCAGATGCGGCAGGTGGCTGGTGATCGCGAGCACGAGATCATGATGATCCGGCGTCATGATCTCGACCTTGGCGCCCATCGCCGCCCAGAACGCGCGCAGACGATCGGTGGCCGCCGCATCGACGCCTTCCGGCGGCGTCAGGATGCACCAGCGGTTGATGAAGAGCTCGGCGAAACCGGAATCGGGACCCGAATGCTCGGTGCCGGCGACGGGATGCGCGGGCACGAAATGAATGGTCTTCGGCAGATGCGGCGCCATGTCCCTGACGATCGCGCCCTTGACCGAGCCGACGTCGGAGACGATCGCGCCCGGCTTGAGATGCGCAGCGATCTCCTGCGCCACCGGCCCGCAGGCGCCGACGGGAATGCAGAGGATGACGAGATCGGCATCCTTCACCGCTTCCGCATTGGTCGCCACGACCTGGTCGACGATGCCGAGCTCCAGCACCCGCGCGCGCGTCTTCTCCGAGCGCGCGGTGGTGACGATCTCGGAGGCCAAGCCCTGGAGCTTCGCAGCGCGCGCGATCGAGCCGCCGATCAGGCCGAAGCCGATCAGCGCAACGCGCTGGAAGTGCGGTGTGGTGCTCATTTGCCGGCCATGAAGTCGCGCAGGCCCTCGACGACGAGGCGGTTGGCCTCCTCGGTGCCGATGGTCATGCGCAGCGAATGCGGCAGGCGGTAGTTCTTCAGCGCGCGCAACACCAGCCCGCGCTTGGTAAGATACGCGTCGGCCTCGTCCGCGGTCTTGCCATTTTCCGGGAAGTGGATCAGCACGAAATTGGCGACGCCGGGCGTCACCTTCAGTCCGAGCTTGCCGATCTCCTCGGAGAGCCAGTTGCGCCAGGTCTCGGTGAACTGCTTCGACATCGCCTGGTGCGCAGTGTMCTCGATCGCTGCGACCGCGGCATACATCGCCGGTGTCGACACGTTGAAGGGACCGCGGATGCGGTTGACCGCGTCGATGATGTGCTCCGGACCGAACATCCAGCCGACGCGCAGCGCGGCGAGGCCGTGGATCTTGGAGAAGGTGTGCGTCACCACGGTGTTCTCGGTGGTGGCGACGAGCTCGATCCCCATCTCGTAGTCGTTGCGCGAGACGTAATCGGAATAGGCGGCATCGAGCACCAGCAGCACGTGCGACGGCAGGCCGGCGCGCAGCCGCTTGACCTCGTCGAACGGCACATAGGTGCCGGTCGGATTGTTGGGATTGGCGAGCCAGACCAGCTTTGTCTTCGGCGTCACCGCCTTGAGGATGGCGTCGACATTGCAGGTGAGGTTGGTCTCCTGCGCGACCACGTTCTTGGCGCCGACCGCCATGGTCGCGATCGGGTAGACCAGGAAGCCGTGCGTGGTCGAGATCGCCTCGTCGCCGTGGCTGAGATAGGTGTGGGCGAGCAGATTGAGGATCTCGTCCGAGCCGGCGCCGCAGATGATGCGGTTGGGGTCGAGCCCGAAAGAGCGCCCGATCGCTTCGCGCAGCACGCGCGAGGTTCCTTCCGGATAGTCTTCCAGATGCGCCGCCACGTTCCTGAACGCCTCGATCGCCTTGGGCGAGGGCCCGAACGGCGTCTCGTTGGCCGAGAGCTTGAACACCTTGCGGCCCGGCTCAGCCACCGGGCTCTTGCCGGGCGTGTAGGGCGCAATATCGAGAATGCCGGGATTCGGCACGGGGCGGGACATCTTCAACTCCGGAAGTAGCTTTAGGCGGTTCGCGATCTACGATTTCGACCCGGTCGAGGGCACCGTATAGCGCGTTGCGTGGCTGCCGACGAGGGCCGTGGAGCGCACCGAGGCCCCCGCTTCGATCAGGGCAGCCTTGATCTTGTCGATGCTGGTCGCGCTCGTGACCGAGACCAGCAGCGCTGCGCCGTCGAAGGCGGTATCGGGCACTGCCACGATCTCGGCGAGCGGCGACAGCGCCCGCGCGACCTCGGCGTTCCACCCGGACACGCGCACGCTGAAGGTCTCGACCTCCGTCACCACGGCGCTGTCGGCGACGCGGGAGATCGCGAACACCGGCAGCGCGGCCGGATGGTCGGCGCGCTCGACGAAGGGCATCCGCGCGATGATCTTCGGTGCGCCGTCCGCTTCCAGCTCCAGCCACCATGGCGTGCGGCTCGAGGTCGCCGAGACCAGCGCCAGATCGCCCTTGGACTTCGCCACCGCTTCGACCGCGGCCTGCGCGCTGAAATGCGCGACGTAAGGCACCGTGAAGCCGAAATGGAAGCGCACGGAATCGCGCATCGCCGGCTCGCTCACCGAGATGTCGGCATGCACGGAGAACGGCGCTTGGACGTAAGTGAACGTCGAGATGATGACGCGCCAGATGCTCTCGACCGTGTCGAGCGGCAGGATGCCGCGATGACGCTGGACGATGTCACGCATCATGGCGGCCTCGCGCGCCGGGCGGAACGCCGAGCCGACCTCCTGGGTCTGCTTTACCTGGATCAGGCGGTCGATGATGTCGCCGCGCTGCATCAGGAGACGATGCATGCCCTCGTCGATCGCGTCGATCTCCTTGCGCAATTCCTGGAGCGATGGTGGCGCGGGCGGACGGTGGGACATATCTGACTGGACTGTTGAGAGGCGTTCCAATGCGGATCGGCCAGGCAAGCTGGTAGGTTCGGATCCGCTGCGATCGATATCCTGATTAGGCAGTCGGGGCGGCGAAAGCAAAGAGAAATGACGTCCTTTTTGGGCTGATGTGACAGAGACGAATTTGGCTAATCCGGACCGCGACTTGACGAAAACCGCCCAAGACAGTAGGTTTTGCCTGTTCCGTGGTCATTTGAGCCGGCCGGCTTGCAGCCACGTTAAAAAACTCGCTAAACAGGCCGGGGACCCTTTCGATCCCGGCCGAACCTATCGTTCAGGCCGGGTTTTTCATGGCCTGATGTCACTGCGATCGAACGTCTGATCGCAAACGAGGGCGATGTCAGAGATGGGTGGCGTCAAGTCTGTGCCGAGTCCCGCGATCAGTGCCGACGACCGGTCGCATGAGGCGGATCATCCGAATTCGCAGGTCGCGCAGTTCGGCGCCGAGCAGCCGCTGCGGCTCGATTGCGGCATCGATCTCACCCCGTTCCAGATCGCCTACCAGACCTATGGCGAGCTCAACGCTGATCGCTCCAACGCGGTGCTGATCTGCCATGCGCTGACCGGCGATCAGCATGTCGCCAACGTGCATCCCGTCACCGGCAAGTCGGGTTGGTGGGAGACGCTGGTCGGTCCCGGCCGACCTCTTGATCCTCAGCACTACTTCATCATTTGCGCCAACGTGATCGGCGGCTGCATGGGCTCGACCGGGCCGGCCTCGATCAATCCCGCGACCGGCAAGGTGTGGGGCCTGGATTTCCCCGTCATCACCATTCCCGACATGGTGCGCGCGCAGGCGATGCTGATCGACCGGCTCGGCATCGACACGTTGTTCGCGGTGGTCGGCGGCTCGATGGGCGGCATGCAGGTGCTGCAATGGACCGCGGCCTATCCCAAGCGCGTGTACTCCGCGCTGGCGATTGCCTGTTCGACACGGCACTCGGCGCAGAACATCGCCTTCCACGAGCTCGGCCGCCAGGCCGTGATGGCCGATCCCGACTGGCACAACGGCCGCTACACGGATCAGGGCATCCATCCGCATCGCGGACTTGCGGTGGCACGGATGGCCGCGCACATCACTTATCTCTCCGACGCCGCGCTGCATCGCAAGTTCGGCCGCCGCATGCAGGACCGCGAGCTGCCGACGTTCTCGTTCGACGCCGACTTCCAGGTCGAGAGCTATCTGCGCTACCAGGGCTCGTCCTTCGTCGAGCGGTTCGACGCCAACTCCTATCTCTATCTGACCCGTGCGATGGACTATTTCGACATCGCCGGCGACCATGGCGGCGTGCTGGCGAAGGCGTTCGCGGGCATCGAGACGCGCTTCTGCGTGGTCTCCTTCACCAGCGACTGGCTGTTCCCGACCGCGGAATCGCGCGCACTGGTGCATGCGCTGAACGCGTCGAGCGCGCGGGTGTCGTTCGCCGAGATCGAGACCGATCGCGGCCATGACGCCTTCCTGCTCGACGTGCCAGAATTCTTCGATATCGCCCGTGCTTTCCTGCAATCGGCAGGGAAGGCGCGCGGGCTCACCGGCAGGATTGACTGACAAGGACGGCTAGCGATGTCTGTGCAGGAAGTGCTGCCGCTGGGCGGCGTTGCGACGGAGCAGTCAGGCCAGTTTCGCGCCGATCATCTGCTGGTCGCCGAGATGGTCAAGCCCGGCTCGAAAGTGCTCGACGTCGGCTGCGGCGAGGGCGATTTGCTCCAGCTTCTGGAGACCCGCGGCATCGACGGGCGCGGCATCGAGCTGTCGCGCGAGGGCGTCAATCGCTGCGTCGCCAAGGGCCTCGCGGTGGTGCAGGGCGATGCCGACACCGATCTCGTCAATTATCCCGACGACGCCTTCGATTACGTCATCCTGTCGCAGACGCTGCAGGCGACGCGGCAGCCGCGGGTCGTGCTGGAGAATCTGCTGCGCATCGGCCGCCGCGCCATCGTGTCGTTCCCGAATTTCGGCTTCTGGAAGATGCGGCTCCAGCTCCTGGTCGGCGGCCACATGCCGCGCACCGAGAATCTGCCGGCGACCTGGTACGACACCGCCAACATCCATTTCTGCACCATCAAGGATTTCGTCGAGCTCTGCGACGCGATCGACGTCAAGATGGAGCGCGCCGAGGCGCTGGATCTCTACGGCCGTCCATTGCGGCTGCGGTTGCCGTGGTGGGTGTGGAACATGTTCGGCGAGCAGGGTGTGTTCTTGCTCACGCGCGGGCAGGGGAAGTAGCTGCCGTCATTCCGGGCCTGCGCCTGTCGGCGCATCCCGGAATGACAGCGGCTGGCAGTCTAATGCGCCGCCAGCGACCGCGGATCGCGCACCGGCCAGCGCCCGGCTTCCACCAGCGTCACGAACCGCTCCACGCTCTCGTTGAACAGCGCGGGCTCTTCGAGATTGAGCACGTGGCCGGATTTCGGAAACATCGCGAGGCCCGCCGCGGGCAGGTGCTTCTTCAGGAACAGGCTTGCTCCGACGCAGGGATYGTCTTCGTCGCCGCAGATGATCAGCGCCGGTGTCGCTACGCCTCTGATCGCGTCGGTCATCGCAAAGATCGATGGCCTGCCGCCCTGGAAGCCGCGCATCGTGTTCGCGGAGCCCTTGGCATCGTGGCGCGCCAGTGCGGCGTAGAAATCGGCATGGCCGCGCGGATCCTTGACCAGGAAGGGAATCCGGCTCGGCGCCTCGCGCGTGACCTTTGCGACCTCGGCGGAGCCGAGCGTCTCGAACTGCTCGGCGTTGGCGCGGCACTGCTTGCGCCAGTTGTCGAGATTCTCGATCTCCGATCCTGAGCCCACGCCGGCCAGCGTCATCGACAGCGCGCGCTGCGGCGCGTTCAACCCGATCTGGAGTGACGAATAGGCGCCCATCGACAGGCCGACGAGATGCGCGCGCTCGATCTTGAGATGATCGAGTACCGCGAGCGCGTCGGTGTAGAAATGCTTGTAGGTGTAGACCTCGCCATCAGGCACGTCCGACGGCGTGTAGCCGCGCGCGGAATAGGTGATGCAGCGATGGCTGCGCGAGAAGTAGCGCATCTGCGGCTCCCAATTGGTGTAGTCGGCCGCGAACTCATGCAGAAAAATAATCGGCGTTCCCTGACCCGCTTCTTCGAAATAGATGCGGACGTCGTCTCTGGTGGTGGCGTGGGGCATTAACTGTTTCCCTCTCTTCAAGCCGCCTTTGGAGAATTGCAGTTAACGTTGTTGTCCGCAATGCGGCAGCCTCAAGCCAGCACCGGCACAAAATCATCGCAGCTATTCGCGGGCGTGGCGTCTTTTTCTCGCCACATCCGGCGGCTTAACGGCCAGACGGATGCCGGCCATCGCACGGGCCGATTGGGGAAGTGGGGTGTCAAGAAGGATGAAGTATGTTGGAGTTGTTTGCGTCTCGCCTGTCGCGTTGTGTTGTCGCGCTGGCGATTTTCTTCGCGGCGGTTGCCGCGTTCGTTTCTCCGGCCTCAGCGCGGCCGCATCATCGTCATAGCGCAGAGCGGCACGCTTACGTGCATCACGCCAGACATCATCATTACCGTCATTATCGCCACCATGCCCGCAGCTCGCGCTTCGAGCGCGGCGCGGCGCAGTTGCAGGCGAGCGGCTTCGCCGACACCCAGGCGAGCTACAATCCGAACGCCAATGTCGGCGGCATGGCCAACAACGGAATGACCAATCCTGGAATGGCCAATAGCGGTGGCGGCTTCGGCGGCGGATCCGGCCTCGTGTCCGAGGCGCGTCGCTATATCGGCGGCAATCCGACCGGGCGCGGCAGCCTGTGGTGCGCGCGCTTCATGAACATGGTGCTGCAGCACACCGGCCATCAGGGCACCGGCTCCGACATGGCGAGCTCGTTCGCGCGCTACGGCACGCGTGTCTCCGGTCCGCAGGTCGGCGCCATCGCGGTCATGTCGCGCGGTCGCCGGGGCGGCCATGTCGGCATCATCACCGGCGTGGACGCGCAGGGCAATCCGATCATGATTTCCGGCAACAACGGCAATCGTGTTCGCGAGGCGCCGGTCTCGCGCGGCCGGATCTATGCGTATGTGATGCCGAACTGACGACGGAGCCGTAGGGTGGGCAAAGGCGCGCAAGCGTCGTGCCCACCGGCGGTGCAACGGAGTTAGATGGACCGGAGTGGTGGGCACGCTTTCGCTTTGCCCACACTACGGCAGCGGCGGACGGCTCACACCAGCTTCGGCGCTTCCACCGCGATCGCGTCACCGACGCCGATCTCGCCATCGGCGATGACCTCGGCATAGATGCCGCAATCCATGTGGCCGAGATTGCGCGACAGCGTCGGCGGTATCTCGAGATCGCGCTGCGCGGTCTTGGGATCGACGTTGACCGCCGGGCAGCGGACGATGCGCTTGACCACCTTGAGCCGGGCCTCGCCGATCGCCAGCGTCTCGCCGACGAGCTCGAGCTCGGACCAGGCCGGCCAGCCCTTCACGTAGAGATTGGCGCGGAAGCGCAGCGGATTGACTGCGGCGCCGCCGAGCATGGTCTCGATCGCCCGGACACTGCCGAGGTTGATGATCGACACGACCTTGCGGGCGACGTCGGAAAAGCTGTGGTCGCGGCCGGACAGAACTTTTGGCGGGCCCTTCAGCTCCGGCTGAAAATTCTCCGTGAAATAATCCTCGATGGCG
Source organism: Bradyrhizobium sp. 2TAF36 (assembly GCF_052114925.1). Classification (NCBI taxonomy): domain Bacteria; kingdom Pseudomonadati; phylum Pseudomonadota; class Alphaproteobacteria; order Hyphomicrobiales; family Nitrobacteraceae; genus Bradyrhizobium; species Bradyrhizobium sp. 2TAF36. Next base: position 70,113 of record NZ_JBFRFR010000044.1, read on the forward strand.
GCGCGCCCGGCAGTGGTCTCGAGGTTCCCGCTGGCGACGATCTGGCCGTCCTTGCGGATGGTCAGGCGGTTGGTCGCGTCCTCGAACCGGCTGTCGAGGGACGCCAGCCGCTCATTGCGTGCCAACATCAGGAACTGGATTTTCGGCTTCCAGGCCGGCGCCTCCGGATCGAAGCCGCTCGGTCCGTTCTCGATGGCGTAGCGGCGGTCGGCGGGCAGGGTCTGGCCGGTCCGCAGGGGGACCCGGGGCAGGGATTCCGGCGTCAGGCCTTTGATCGGGTAACGGTAAAGGCCGGTGATTTCGGCGGTCTGGCTGGCTGTCATGTCGCTACTTAAGGGATTCGACCTGCTGGCGCCAAGCAGGCGGACCCGTGCACGAAATTGTGAACGCGCCTCTTCCGATCCGAGGCCAAGCTTCCCACATCTGGGTCAGGCCGGCGCCAGCGCCGGCTGATAACGACCGCTGCCGGTTGAGGAACGTCAACGCGTCCAGCGGAAACCCAATGAAGATGCCGTTTGGAGTGCCTTAGAGGGCTCCAGGGGCAGGCCGAGGGAAAGAAAAGACATGAACATCGACAAGTACACCGAACGCTCCAGGGGCTTCGTTCAGTCCGCGCAATCGCTTGCGGTACGCGAGGGGCATCAGCAGTTTTCGACCCTGCACGTCCTGAAGGTTCTGCTGGACGACAATGAGGGCCTCGCTGCCGGGCTGATCGACCGCGCCGGCGGCAATTCCCGCGCCATCCTGAAGGCGACCGAGGACGCCCTCAACAAGGTGCCGAAGGTCTCCGGCGGCGGCGCCGGCCAGATCTATCTGGCGCCCGAGCTCGCCCGCACTTTCGACGCCGCCGAAAAGGCCGGCGAGAAGGCCGGCGACAGCTTTGTCACCGTCGAGCGGCTGCTGCTCGGCCTTACGCTGGAAAAGACCAGCGAGGCCGGCACGATCCTGGCCAAGGGCGGCGTCACCCCGCAAAATCTCAATGCTGCGATCGAGGCGCTGCGCAAGGGCCGCACGGCGGACTCCGCGACCGCCGAGAACGCCTATGACGCGCTGAAGAAATATGCCCGCGACCTGACCCAGGCTGCGCGCGACGGCAAGCTCGACCCGGTCATCGGCCGCGACGAGGAGATCCGCCGCACCATCCAGGTGCTGTCGCGCCGGACCAAGAACAATCCCGTGCTGATCGGTGAGCCCGGCGTCGGCAAGACCGCCATCGCCGAGGGCCTCGCGCTGCGCATCGTCAACGGCGACGTGCCCGAGACCCTCCAGGACAAGAAGCTGCTCTCGCTCGATCTCGGCGCGCTGATTGCGGGTGCGAAGTACCGCGGCGAGTTCGAGGAGCGGCTGAAGGCCGTGCTCCAGGAAGTCACCGCGAGCGAGGGCAATTTCATCCTGTTCATCGACGAGATGCATACGCTGATCGGCGCCGGCAAGGGTGACGGCGCGATGGACGCATCCAACCTGCTCAAGCCCGCGCTCGCGCGCGGCGAGCTGCACTGCATCGGCGCCACCACGCTCGACGAGTACCGCAAGCACGTCGAAAAGGATGCGGCGCTGGCGCGGCGCTTCCAGCCGATCTTCGTCAGCGAGCCCTCCGTCGAGGACACCATCTCGATCCTCCGCGGGTTGAAAGATAAGTACGAGCAGCACCATGGCGTGCGGATCACCGATTCCGCGCTCGTGGCGGCGACGACGCTGTCCAACCGCTACATCACCGACCGCTTCCTGCCGGACAAGGCGATCGACCTCATGGACGAGGCGGCCGCGCGGCTGAAGATGCAGGTCGATTCCAAGCCGGAAGAGCTGGATTCGCTCGACCGCGAGATCATCCGGCTCAAGATCGAGCAGGAAGCTCTCAAGAAGGAGAGCGATCTCGGCTCCAAGACCCGTCTCGAGGGGCTTCAGAAGGAGCTCATCGAACTCGAAGAGAAATCCGCGGCCCTGACGTCGCGCTGGAGCGCGGAGAAGAACAAGCTCTCCAACGCCCAGAAGCTGAAGTCAGAGCTGGACGCGCTGCGTGTCGATCTCGCCGACGCACAGCGACGCGGCGAATTCCAGAAGGCCGGCGAGCTGGCCTATGGCCGGATCCCGCAGCTCGAGAAGCAGCTCGCGGACATCGAGGCGCGTGAGGGCTCCGGCGATATGATGGAGGAGGCGGTCACCGCCAACCACATCGCGCAGGTGGTGTCGCGCTGGACCGGCGTGCCCGTCGACAAGATGCTGGAGGGCGAGAAGGAGAAGCTCCTGAAGATGGAGGAGCAGCTCGGCAAGCGCGTCGTCGGCCAGGCCGAGGCCGTGCGTGCGGTCGCGACCGCCGTGCGCCGCTCGCGTGCGGGCCTGCAGGACCCGAACCGGCCGACCGGCTCGTTCATGTTCCTGGGGCCGACCGGCGTCGGCAAGACCGAGCTGACCAAGGCGCTGGCGGAGTACCTGTTCAACGACGAGACCGCGATGGTCCGCCTCGACATGTCCGAGTACATGGAGAAGCACTCGGTCTCGCGGCTGATCGGTGCGCCTCCCGGCTATGTCGGCTATGACGAGGGCGGCGCGCTCACCGAAGCGGTGCGGCGCCGGCCCTATCAGGTGGTGCTGTTCGACGAGATCGAGAAGGCRCATCCTGACGTCTTCAACGTCCTGTTGCAGGTGCTCGACGACGGCCGCCTGACCGATGGCCAGGGTCGCACCGTCGATTTCCGCAACACGCTGATCATCATGACCTCGAACCTCGGTTCGGAGTATTTGGTGAATCAACCGGAGGGCGAAGACACCTCAGCGGTGCGTGAACAGGTGATGGGAATGGTGCGTGGGCATTTCCGGCCCGAGTTCCTGAACCGTGTCGACGAGATCATCCTGTTCCACCGCCTGCAGAGGAGCGAGATGGGCCGGATCGTCGAGATCCAGTTCGCCCGGCTGCAAAAGCTCCTGACCGATCGCAAGATCGTGCTGACGCTCGATGCCGCCGGCCGCGACTGGCTCGCTGCCAAAGGCTGGGATCCCGCCTACGGCGCAAGGCCGCTGAAGCGGGTGGTCCAGCGCTACGTGCAGGATCCGCTCGCCGAAATGATTCTGGCTGGCGATATCAGGGACGGCGACACGGTCGCGATCTCCGCCGCAGGCAACGTGCTGACCTTCAACGGCAACGCGCCGCAGACCGCGGAGATCGCCCAGTTCGAGGCGCCGGTGTCGAAGCGGAAATTGAACTGATCGTCGCGCTCACTGCAAAACGAAAAATCGCCCCGGAGAGGCCAACTCTCCGGGGCGAATTGCTTTGACGAGGTTCGCTCTAGTTGACCGCGGATGTTGAGCCGGGTTCGGCTGTACCTTGCTCGTCGCTGTCCTCATCGAGCTCCGACAGGATGTCGACAAGCTCGCGCACGCGTCCGTGCGCCAGCGGGCGCAAATCATTGATCATCGGCTCGTCATTGGCGAGCCAGGCCTGGGCTTCGGCGAGTTCCTCGACCGTCGCGCCGGTTCCGATGATCTGGGCGATGGTGACTTCGTCGGCTCGATCCACGGTCTTGACGACATCGTCGCGTGAGAGGCGCCGCATGGGGATCCTCCTGTTGGTCGGCTTCCGTCAGCATTTAACCGGGAAACGCGTGTGCCGGTTCCACCGGGCTGGTTTCCTCCGCGCTACTTCCTGGTGACCTTGTAGATCGCGTTCTCGATATCGGAGGAGAAGTAGATGACGCCGGAGGCGCCGATGGCGACGCCAGTCGGGATGTTGCTGGGCAAGGCCCCCGGGTGCGCCCATCAGCCCGATCGGAAGATTGGCAGCGATCTCGGTGACCTTGCCGCTGTCCGGCGCGATCTCGATTAGTCGCCTGGCGCCCACTTCCGCCACGATCAGCCTGCCGTCGCTCCCGCGCGCGATGCCTTGATGCCGCTTTGGCAAACGAAACTTGACGTTGTAACGCCGTGAAACGACGTCGCATCCAGATCATGTTTTCCAGAGATGTCCGGTCGATTTCGGCCGGTTAGGGATCAGCGGTTGGTGACCTGCAACGGGCCGCCGGTTGCGTCCGAAATGCGGGCGATGGCGCCGTTGCGGCCGCTCATCATGGCGTCGAGCCGGTCGCGTTCCTTCTCGAAGCCCGCGAGCACCGTGCCTTCCAGCGAACGGCCGCGCGGCAGTTTCACGCGCAGCGGATCGACGAAGCGGCCGTTGACCAGGATTTCGTAGTGGACGTGAGGGCCGGTCGACTGGCCGGTCGAACCGACGAAGCCGATCACCTGACCCTGCCGCACCTTCTTGCCGATCTCCATGCCCTTGGCGAAGGCCGACATGTGGCCGTAGGCGGTCTCGTAGCCGTTGGAGTGCTTGATGCGGATATATTTGCCGTAGCCGCCTTCGGGGCCGACCTTCTCGAGCACGCCGTTGCCGGAAGCGAAGATCGGCGTGCCGTAGGAGGTGGCCCAGTCAACGCCGGTGTGCATCTTCACATAGCCCAGGATCGGATGGCGGCGGCCGCCGAAGCCGGAGCGCATGATCGCGTTGTTGACGGGCTTCCTGACCAGGAATTTTTTCGCGCTCTTGCCGGTCTCGTCATAGTAGTCGACGACGCCGTCGTCGGGGCTCTGGTAGCGGTAGTATTTCTTGGTCTCGCCGCCGACCGTGAGGGAGGCGAACAGCACGTCGTTCTTTTCGTTCGACGTCGTGCCCTCTTCTTCGCCGGCGTAGAACACGTCGAATGAATCGCCCGGCGCGACCTTGCGCTGGAAATCGACGTCGTAGGAGTAGATCTTGATCATGTCCTCGATGACCGGCATCGGGACTTTGTTGCGCATCGCGGTCTCGTAGATGCTCTGGTAGAGCCGCACGCCGGTGCCGTCATCGTCGTCATCGTCGTCGCTGTTGGCGCTGGCCGCGGCATCGGCGACGGTGTTCATGCTGGAGACGTCGACCGCGACGTATTTGCCGAGATCGGACAGCGCCGCGATCGCCTCGACCATGGTGTCGTTTGCAACCACGACGCGATAGGGTTGGAGGCGGGCGCCGGGGCTTGCGGGCGCCATCAGGATGCGGAGCTTTTCGCCTTCCTTCAGGCCGCCGTCGCGGCCGCGCGGACCGAGCGTCGCGGTGATCGCCTTGATCTCCTCGGCCGTCGCGCCGAGATCGCGCAGGACGGAGCCGACGCTGTCGCCCTTCTTGACCACGTGGACGCGTTCGCCGTTGGGATTGCCGCCGGTGATCTGCTCCTTGGTCTTCGGCAGCAGCGTGACGTTTTCCGGCACCACGCGCGTCTCGAAGCCGGCATAGGGATCGGACGCCGACGCTTCGGTGGCGTAGGCCATCTTCATGTCGGAGGGGCCGGTCGCGCCGGAGACGTCGGCGGTGGCATTGGCGAGCGAGGCGTAGCGCACCCCGCCATTGCCGCGCCAGTTGGCGGCGTCGCGCACCCGCATCAGGATGTCGTCGAGCGCCACCACGGCGGAAATCTTGGCCTTCGGCAGCACCGGCGACAGGTCCTTGGTGACGAAGGAGACTTCGGCATCGGGCTCGACGGCTTCGGGATTGTTCGGATCTTCCGCCGCGGTCTTCGGATCGGAGCCGACATCGGTGAGCAGGCGCTGGGCGTTGAACGGCGGGATTTTCGCCGACAGATCGCTCGTCGTCATCGACAGATTGCCGGCGATCCGGACGAACGGGCGCACTCGCATCACGTCGCGGTTGCCGACGCGGGCGACGGTGGAGACGCGCACGATGTTGCGCGAGGCCGTGGATTCGTTCGGCGGCGGCAGGCGGTCGCTCTTGTGCAGCGTGGCGGCGCGATCGGCCGCGCCGAATGCGCCGCGCAGCGCGCCTTCGACGCGCTCAGGCACCTTGGCGAAGGTCATCTCACCGTCGAGAGAAGCGAAAACGGCGCCGCCGATCAGGGCTGCGCCGCAGAGTCCGGTCAGAATTGTCCCGCTGAACCATTGCACGGAAACGCGGCGGCGATCGATGACGGCGGCCTCGGAACCATCGACGGACAGCGGCGGCTCGTGGCCGAGATCGATGATCCCGGTCTCACGCCCGTAAGCGCCGCGCGACGTCCTGTGGTTCAAACCAAGTCCCCCAATCAACGACCCAAGATGCCTGCTTTCGAACCCTTCCTGGCCGCCCTCTTGAAGGGGGATCGCCGGAAAAGGCAAGCCGCACAGGCGCCCGCGCTCAGAAGGCCCTCGATGGGGCCGGCCGAAATTACGAACAGCTGGACGGGTAAAGGTCTCTCGATGTCTCTCGAATGTCGAAGGAAGGCCGCGTCATCTGCAAGATGCCTTCCTCTGACCCCATGAAAATCGCCGGCAGCCCCCACTGGCATCCCGCGATTCAAGCTTGTCTGTACCAGAACGCCGCGGGATTGTGGCTCTAGTACGGCGCCTAATATGGAAAAAGTTTCCTGAACGGCCGGGCGCAAGAAGCCCGTCTGGCCGGGTCCGGGGGACTAGGTTTGGCCTGGGGTGGAGCTCGGTCCAGCCTTGGATGGGGCTCGTCTGCCATGGACGAGGGCTCGGTCCGGCCTGGATGGGCCTCCGCCTGTCCGGCCCCGGGGGCGTCTGGAAGGACGCAGGGGGAGGGTGCCTGGAGAGGCGTCCAAAGCCCCCTCCGGAGCCGGCCGGCGGGCAAACTTTTTTCGAGATTTTTTGCGGTGCAGCTTTGATCCGGCCATTGGCGGCCCTTCTAATTGACTGGAATCGCGGGATTTTTTTTCGATGATCCACCGTGCGACGATTTGTTGACAATGGGCGTTGACAATCCCGGGCGGGGGGGCCTATAACCCGACCACTGAGCGCGGCGCCGCCGGGTCACTGACCGAGGCGAGCGAACGCGCCACTGATGCTCCTCACCTTGTTGAGTGACACAACAGTCGACGTAAGTCGATTGGAGTTCATTCATCGTCGGTAAGGGTGTCGGAACCCTTCCACTCTGGAAGGTTGGGGCCTCGTGGTCCCGGGCTGTTTGACAAGTGAAGATGAAGAAAGA